>NZ_JBEZZF010000006.1:0-151278 GCF_040639055.1 Promicromonospora sp. NPDC023987
GGTGATCGGCAGCTCGAGGTGCCGATCACCTGACGTTCTACCGACCACGCGTGAGAGCCGGTCGCTCAGCCCCGGGCGAGCAGCTCCAGCGTGTCGATCACGCGGTTGGAGAAGCCCCACTCGTTGTCGTACCAGGCGACCACCTTGACGTGCTTGCCCTCGACGCGGACCAGCGCGGCGTCGAAGATCGCCGACGCCGGCTCGCCGGTGATGTCGCTGGAGACCAGCGGCTCGTCGGAGTAGTCGAGGATGCCCTTGAGTGCGCCGTCAGCGGCCGCGCGGTAGGCGGCGAGCACGTCGTCGCGAGTGACCTCGCGGGACACCGTCGTGTTCAGCTCCACCAGCGAGCCCACCGGGACGGGGACGCGGATCGAGTCGCCGTAACCACCTTGACTCCGGTGGAGCGGAGACAGCATGGACAACGCAGCACAGCCGCAGCCGGGCGAGACCTGGGAGTGGACCGGGGACAACGCATGGTTGGGCCGGTACACCATCCTCGGCAACGACGGGGTAGACGTGACGTACCGGTATGAGACCCCCTACGCAGAGGACATGTCCTTGCCGGTGCGGGTGTTCGCGAACGCGCACAAGGTGGTGACGGCATGAGGCGTCCACGCAACACGCAGCGGCTGCGCCACATCCTCGCCTGTGTGGCGCTGTTCGGCCTGTTCCTGGTCATCGTCGGCGGCGGCATCCTCTACGTGGAATCGATGCGCTGAGCCCAGACGAAAAAAGCCCCGCACCCAATCAGGGTGCGGGGCTTTCGTCATGCGTCAGGGCCTGCCAGGCATGGGCTGCCCCGTAGGCGATAGCGGGCAGCCGTCCGCGTCATACATCCACGCGAGTTCCCGGGGCTTGTGGAGCGTAGGCAGCCCGTCACGGACGCCACCTAGGCAGTGCTTCCGACCGTCTATCGGGTCGCTTTCGTGCAGCCAGTGCCACCGTCGCGACGGCACGGGAACCAGCATCACGACCTCGCGACAGAACTCGCACTTGGCCTGTGTGCCCTCGGGCGGCATCTCCGGGGAAGTCCTCATGCGTGGAACGTACTGCACTTGTCATGTCCTGTCAGGTCCCGTCACCTGACGGGAAGCACCGTCGCATGACGCTTACCGTCGATATATGACGTTGGATCTAGATGGGCCTGAGCCGCTGTACGCGCAGATTGCTGCCGTGCTCGCCGCCCGAATTGCCGACGGCACCTATCCGCCACGACGCCGCATCCCCTCAGAGGCGGCTATCTGTGGCGAGTTCGGCGTCTCACGCCCCACCGTCCGGCAAGCCATCCAGGTTCTGCGTGACCGTGGTTTGGCTGAGACCGTGCGCGGCAAGGGCACCTACGTCGTCTAGTCGAACATCCCGGTATAGCCGCCACCGCCACGACGGACGATGTCGGTGTCGTAGTAGTGCAGGGCCAGGGAAGCCGCCACAGCGGGCGATACGTCACTCGCTGATGCCTTACGGCCCCACAGGCGGTAGCCGTCCCTCTGGAGCCACACAGCGCCCTCTACGGACGTCGTGAGCGTTGCCTGCCCGCTGTGCCGCAGCCGCCCCGCGTTGAGTTCACGGACGAACGCAGCCTGAGCGGGAACCACACCCTTGTTCATGTGCAGCCCGTTTGTCTTGACGCGCTTAGGCTTCAAAGCTTCCATCACGGCAGCCGGTTCCATGTTCGCGCCGATCGCGTCATAGGCCAGAGCGAAACGCTGCTTCCCCGTGTGGCTCAACGCGAACTTGGGCAGCCAGTCCGTTCCTGCCTGATAGTCCAGAACCTCAACCCAGGCATTCCCTTCCTCATCCCGCCACGCAGCACACAAGGCCGCTGCTGAGCCGTCAGGGGCCACGTCGTACGCCCAGGCCCACTTATCCGGCAGAGTCGGGCTAGGCCGCTCAGCAGCCGCCCAGGCGTCCATATCGACCGCAGACGTAGCAGCGTCGGCAGGCCAGTAACACAGGTACTCACGGACGAACTCATGGAACGGCATTTTCTTGCGTCGCTTTTCCAGCGTGCGAATGCTCGTGAGCGTGCTGCCGTCTGTCTTGAGGCTTGACGGTCCGGGATGCACTCGACGCCACACAGCGCGCTCATAGTCGCGCTGCTCCTCGGTCAAGTCGTCCCACGGTCGCGGGTCGAGTTCGCTGTATTCCTCATCCGACAGGCTGTAGTCCACGATGCCGTCGTCAGGGTCCACACCCTTACGCACATCCTCAAGCGCATTCCAGAACATGCCGTCACGGGCCAGGCCAGGCGTACCCGAGATGATCAACTGGGCGAGTTCGCCGCGCGTATCCATAAGCGGACGCACAGCGTTGAGGAACGCCTGCCCCTTGTCCGCCTCATGCTCTCCACCCTCATCAATCCAGATGTCATCGGCAGCCTTTGAGCGGATAGCGGCAGCCGTGGGAGGAACACACCAGATGCGCGAACCATTCGAGAACTCGATGCGCTCACGCCCACCATTGCGCAACAGCCGCATGGTGCCATCGCCCTCGACATCGTCAGTCGTCTTGCGCTTATAGCCCGCGAATCCGTTGTTCTCCAGAGTCTCCCCTGCCTCAAGGACAAGGGATGACGCGATAGTGCCGGACTGAGCCGTGATAACAGCCTTGTACCCTGGCCGGTTCATTGCCCTACCGACGATGGTTGCCATGATCGATGTGGACTTTGTGGCGCGTCGGCCAATCTCCACAACGACTTGCTTGTAGAGGCAGCCGCCCTCATCATCCCGTGCGGCCAGGACTCGACCGACATTGAGGCTCTGTGTAAACAGCCCCTCGTCACCCTCAGCCGTGAAGCCAAGCATTTCCATACCCAACTTGGTGTCGGATACGTCTGTGCCCTCGGGGACAGCGGACATGAACCTAGGAACAGCCGGGATGATTTCGGGCATGACGAGTTGCCCCCTTTCAGAGGGTCGAGTTAGGAAAAGTGATCTACACGCACAAAGGGAGGGGACGACAGGCGAGGGCTATCAACGACTGTCAAAAAACATCATCGATGTCATGTCCAATCGCGGTATTCGCGTCTGTCGTGCTGCTCTGTTGCTCGCTTGTTCTGCTGTGCGAGTTGTCCACCACTTGAGTCACTACATGTGCGATGACTTACCCATTGGTTGGATATGTCAGTGAGTGATCCGCCCATCGAGCGGGGCACGATGTGTTCCACCACCCACCGATGGGCGGGCAGCACAGGCTTACGGCACAGCCAGCACGGCAGGGGTAGGCGTGGACGCCAGTAGGCGCGGGCAGTGGTGACCTTGGACCCTGACCACCCATTGCCCCGCCCTGCCCCCTGTGTGCCCCCCTGCCGCCCTTGTGGACCCTGCCCCCTACTGCGGGGCATCGGGGCTGTCCGGGGCTGTCAGTGCCCCCTCTATGGCATCCAGGCGTTCCCTGTCTTCCTCGGACTCGGCTTGGTGCTGAATGGTCCATGCCTCAATGCGGTTCATCTGGTCACGCAAGGACTTACCCGAGTTGGGGTACATCTCGTGATGCACGTCCGCTGTCTTGTCTCGGATGTCCTTGAGGTAGGGCAGGGCTTTCCATGCCACAAAGCCGATGACACCGGCAATGACAACGAGCGCTGCGGGCCATGAGTCACCGATAGCTTCTAGGACTGTGGCGATGTCGTCGGCGCTCATCAGATCTTCGACCAAGACAAGCCGCTGAGACTCATTCCAAACGTCGCAGACGCGGGCCACGAGTTGATTATCATGTAGCGGAACCGGAGTTCGGTAATCGAGCCGGTACTACCGAACGATCCGACGAATACTCCGGCTGCACTGCCCAGACCGAAGAGGCCAAATGGCTCACGATGCATTGGAGCAATCGACGCGGGGAAGGTCAACAGAAGGTCATTCTCCACAGGATCAGACCCATACAACTCCCCCTTAAAGGACACGCGGCCTAGTGCGTCAACCATGTATTGCGCCGATGAAAGGGACTGCCCGGGGCCAGCAACAAGGCCCGCGCTAGTCCACTCGACAGGCCCGGGGGTAACCAGAGGCTCGATAGCGTCGCTCACCGAACCGGCAAGCCGGTTGAGCATTTCCGAGAACGGAGCGACGGTCTCGCTCTCTGTGTACTGCCAAATTCCATTTGAATCTAGAGGCATAGCCTTTCCAATCTCTTTATGGCGCGCCTATGGGCCGACTACCCAAGGGGCAGCCGGCCTGGCACTTACGGTCAAACTTTAGTAGCGCTGTTCCCCGCGAATCCTCATGGTCGCGGTCGTGAGGTCATAGGACACGGACTTGATGACCCACTGTTCGATATCGCCAACCTCAGGCGCATACGCGAACTCATCTCGCATGAACACGCCAAGCCGGATAGGCGCGACAATATCGATGAGGTGACCACGGTTGCTAGCGCGCGTGACAATGTTCTGAGCCATGGAAAACGTCGGCTTGGTACCCTCAGGCAGCGTCTCGCGATAGGTCCGGGAAGGACCGGTGGCGGGATAGCCAATGTGGTATTCGTCCGCCGCGTCAGACAGCATCGCGCCGTCGTACCAGTCACCCGAGCGCGTATAGACGTGCCCGACGCTAATCACTTCCTCAGCCGTGAACAGGTGCGAATGTTGCCCGGGTGTGTCCCAAAGGGTGTTCTCTGGCCGCTGCAACGAAAACCCGACCCCGTTAGGGTTTACCCGAAGCTTGAGGTTCGTGTCGTCAATGTACGGACGGAACATATCCCACGCGGTCGGGAAAGACTGCCAGTTGGTGATGTTGGAATAGACATCCGACAGTTCCGAATCGTCGTATACCGTGGGAGTCAGTTTGTACCCGAGAACTCCTATCAGAACCGAGTTAACCCACGAACCAACCTTCTGCGGGTCGAGCCCCTGCGACGCATCAATGATGGGCACCATGTCGAGACCATTGGAAGGTGCCCAGTCGGTTAGTAGTGCCTCGTCCGACGCCAGGTCAATAACCATCTCCCAGTCGTCATAGGAAACTTCCCGGACATGTAGGTCGAGACTCATGGTCTGCGGTTTGTCTTGCGCCAGGCTGTGGAGCGGTGAGCCGAACAAAGCCGAGACATCCCGACCCTGTAGCCCGCTCCACAGTTCCGACAGACCCGCAATGGTCCTCGCTCCTGCGTACTCGGAAATCGCAGAGATGGGCCGTGACGCCCATTCGGTCAATGAGCCGTTGAGCGTCACCCGGGGGACGTTAGTTGAACGCGGGTCGAGCGCGGCCAGAACGTCCGCATCGAACGGCACGGTAACTGCCGCCGTGATAGCCGGAATGTTCTGGTCATCAATGTTGATCGACCCTCCCAGGACGTTTAGCGTCGTCCTGGCCGCGCGGATGTCCCAATCGAGAATCCCGATCACAGCGGCTCCACCTCTCGGAACTCAACAGCAACAGTCCAGTAGTTGACACCCTCGACCTTGGTAACTGCCAGGTTCCCGGACTTGATGAAATGGAAGTCCTGCCCGGCTTCCGGCTCCTGAAAGTGGAACCGGGCAGTCGATGAGAACACCGCGTCTGCCTCATTGGCCGCAGCCGCAGATTCAAACAGCATCGTGAGCGTGCCTGAACGGCTCTGTGCGCCCCTCAGGAACACCGTGGGGAATCCACTACCCAACGGCTCCAGAACGACGTTCCTAGAGCCTCTGGTGAAGCCGTAGTTCAGGATGAGCAAGGGCTGCATCACGTAATCGAGCGCGGACGGTGACGCGTGTGGAGCACCTAGCCATGAGGCACCCTCGGAATCGCCGTCGAAGTAGGTAGCCACAGCGGCCAGAGCGTCCGCCTGTGTGTCAGCAGAGACACCCATCCACGCATCAGAGCGCCACACATCACTTGCTGTTGGAGTATCCGAACCAACACCGTGGATGTAGTGGAACGCAGCCGCACTAACAGCACCGGGCGGGGCCTGTGCAGCAACCGTGGGGTAGGTCCAAGAGGTAGCAGGTGCGTCGTAGTACGGCGAGTAGAACGAGCCGATCTGCGTGTCGGTGTCGTCGTAGAAGAGGATTCGAACTCGGGTGCGCCTATCTCCGGTCACACTGGATGGACGAAACGGCAGCCGTGCCGCATACCACCTTCCAGGGGTCACGACCTCGGAGAACTCCTGACCTACTGCCGTGAAGCCATTCGGTGCGGCATCGACAACCATTCCCAGCACCCACGAACCTGAAAGCACGATGTCTGACAGGGTGTCAGTTCGGGAGACTGTCACGCCTGAGGCAAGTATGCCCGTAGTGCTCGTCTCGAATGACGGATTGGTGAACAGGTTGCGTGCCGTTGCCAGGGTGCTCGTACCTGCCGTCTTGATAGTAGCCATCACTTACACCGCCCTTAGCTTCATAGATACCGCCCACGATTCCTGCCTGTGTCGCCAGTTAGCGACGTCCCGTGATGCCTGCGAGGTGTCCGCCCATACGCCCACGCCCACGTCGCCAGGGTTCATGTTCACGAAGTCGCGAATGCTGTCCCTGGCCGAACCGGTGTCTGCCCTGATGTCCGTTGTCTTGGACCTCGGCATCTTGTTAACACGGTCGATGAGTTGGCGAATCTCGCGCTCAGAGAATCCCGCAGCTTCTGCTTCCCGGATGAGTTCGTCGGTCGCCTTGTCGCGCGCGGCTGCGGCCCTTTCCTGCGATCCGGTCTCTTCCAGGACTGCGTCATACAGGTCATCAATGCCGTCTGTGGCGTCCAGGATGTAGCGCAGGTTGTCACGCCCCTTGGCTGTGTTCCTGGACAGCGAGGTGCCGTTGTCGTCAACCTGCTTTTTGAGACCGTCGAGCGTGTCGAGCCAATCGAGTTCGGTTCCGATCAGGTCCCGCGTGAGATCGTTCTGCTCCTCGATTTCCTCGTTAGCGTTCGCCGTCTCGATGGCGAGGCCCTTTTGCCCGGACGCCACATTGTCGATGGCGTCCTTGGCTTCGTCGGACAACTCGTTGTAGGCCCGATACTGCTCAACAGTGATGCCCATTGCTTCCGCGTACAGACGCTCAGTCTCGTTGGCCTGTTCCTGTACCCGTATCTGGTCTTCTGTCTGCGTCTGGAGACCTTCTAGGGCTTCCTTGCGCTGTATGTACGCCTCTTCCGCGTCAGGGCCACCTAGCGACGCCTTCCATGCCGGACCGAGGTCTGCAATCTGCGAGTCAACATCGGCAAGAACGTCCTTCAGATCGCTCAGGCGATCCTCAGGGTCGGTCTCGTTGAATGCGGCCAGGAAGTCGGCAACGAGTTCTTCGTTGTCCTTGGCTGCGTTACCGATCGCGTCGAGCGCTGAGACAGCCTCATCCTGGCCGATTTCGTACCACTCTTTGGAATCGACAATGGTTGCGCCGAACTCAGCCCACGCATCCCGCAGAGCGGTAATGCGATCCTCAGCGGCAGCAGAGTTGAAGGACTGAGCCCATTCGGCACCGGCTTCCTTGGCCTCGTTGGTCTTCTCGGCAACCTCGGTCAACTTGGCAATGGCGATACCCAGACCAGCGGCCACAGCGAGACCAGCGGCAGCACCGGCAGGGCCAAACCCTCCCAGAGCGTTAGCGGCTACTTCCTGGAAACCCTCAGCGATGGACTCAGCCGAACCGTCGAATGACGCGGCAACCTCACGGGCAGTCTCGTTGGACTCATCCTTGAGGTTGTCGATCCCCTCACCGGCCTTGCGGGAACTGTCGTCAACGTCCTTGAGCGACTTGCCGTCAATCTTCTTGACAGCGTCGGCAGCATCCTTGAACTTCTTTTCAAGCTTCTCGACCTCGGTAGAGGCATCCTGCACACCGTCGTCAATCTTCTTGACAGCGGAATCGGCGCTACCGAAATCCTCGATAGCGCGCTCAGCATCCTTGGCACCATCTACGAACTTGTCGAGACTGTCGGCGCTCTTGTCGAACTCGTCACCAATGTTCTTGACACCGGCTACGGCGTTCGCCACATCGGCGACGATAGGTATTTTGATCGGCATGTCTTAGCGCTCCTTAGCACGGCTTAACACGAGTTAGCGGTTACTTAGCGTCCGCTGCCTCATACACCGTGCGGACGAACGTTTGGACCCACAGGCTTGCCAGTCGTGGCGCGGCCTGTGCTGCGGCCGGATAGACAACACGGCCCTTACGGATTGCATGCGGCAACCCGGTATTGGTGCGCCGCTTGACGGTGTGGCTACCGCCGTTCTCGCTTTGGCGCGTATAGGTGCGGTAGAGGCTGTCCCTAGCGCCGAACTCGCCCAAGTAGTAGTGCTCTGCCGGGTTGAGTCGCTTGTCCTTGCCTATGCCCCGCCGCGAGGTTGCCGCGTAGACCGTAGGCGGGTTGCCGGGGCTCACCCGGGCACCCTTGAGGATTCGTGAGGTGAACGTGTTGGTACCGGCCAGGGAGACATCTAGTTCCGCGCGCCAGATGGGCTTGAGTTCTGCCCGTGTGGCGCGGTTGACCGCGTTTTTCACGTCGCGCTCTATGAACTTCATGCCGAACGCTACGGCTCTGAGTTCGTCGTTGCCCTCAATGCTCAACATGTGCGTGTGTACCTTCCTGACATACGACAAAGGCCCGCCCGAATTGACGGGCGGGCCTAGTTCGTTCGGATCACACAGCCGGGGTGAATACCGGCTTGGTGCTACCGAGGGTCACAGTCGCCACAGCGAACGCACCGGCAGTACCGCCAATGGCACCCGGGGTGATCGTGATGTTCGCGGCAAAGCTTCCCTGACCGGAAGCCGGGGTGAACGTGCACGGGACAACAAGACCCTCATTGTCCATGAGGTACTGGGAAAGCGAATTGAGCGTGCCCCAGTCCTGGGCAAGAGCAATGGTGCAGCCCCACGTTGCCGTGGTCTGCGAGGTAACGGTGTTGTTGGCGAGACCGGTCCACGAAACAGCGGACACGGTAGGCGTGAACTCCACCTGCGAGGTGTGGGCCTCGTAATTGTCGGTGCCAATCATGAGATCAACGTCACGGAGAATGAACGGCTCTACGGTAATAGCAACCATGGTTAGGACTCCAATACTGAAATGATGTCTGCCTTGAGGCGTGCGCCGCCAAGGGCAATGTTGTTGTCGGACGCGTGAGCCCTGAGGGCCTTAACCGTCATGGAAGAAAGTTCCACCAAGGGCTCAGCCGGCTGAATATCATTTTCAACCTCGTTGTAGAGGGTGACCTCTACCGAGTAGCACCACAGGCGCGCGTTGAAGGGCTCGAACGCAGCCGTGGTCCACCGGAGCGTGGGCTCCTGCTCTAGGACGTCCAGGACGTCGTCTAGGGCCTCCTCAAGGCCGTTCACGGCTGTGTCCCAGTTGGTGAGCGGGGAAATGATCGCCACAACCCAGGTGGTATCCCGCAGCCGGTTCTTGCCCAGGTTCTCTACCGGTACCGAGTTCACAAGGTGATACATCACGGCATGCTTGCCGGACTGAATGACGGGATTCTCCGTCAGTGGCGACAACTGGAGTGCGTCGCTGAGGTTGGCAAATACGGCATCGAGATGTTCGCGGGCTGTACTCATCCGAAAGTCGGCCTACCCCTCTTGGGTCGCAAGAGTTGCTTAACCTGCCAGTCGAGCGGAAACAGCGTGAGTCCGTTCTCAGGTGTCCCGACACTGCCATCGCTACCGGCCAGCAGAGCGTTATAGCGCGACTTGGCTTGGTACGCCTGGGCGAGCATCCACGACTTCGGAATCGGGTCTGGCTCGATTTCCATGTCTGGCAGATACGCCACACAGTCGTCATAGGCACTTTCCAGCAACAGTGCGAGCACATCGGGATCTAGGTTTGCAGCGTCCGCCCACAGGGCAATCACCTGTGCGTCAGTGAGCCACGTCATCGATTACCCCTTTCCGTGGGTAGCGGGGCACGGGATCTATTCACCGTGCCCCGCAGCTTCTAGAAGAACTCAGAGAGCAGGCTCAACGGGCGGGGCAGCCGGAGTAACGGTGCGAACGCCACCGGACTCCAGAACCTGCTCAGAGAAGTAGCCAAAGACACCCAGGGTGCGGCCACCGTTGGAGACGTACTCAGCCTCGACGCGCACCGGAGCGCCGCCACCCAACTCCTTAAGCCGCAGCGTGTCGCGGTCAAGAACCGTGACCTTTCCAGCCTGGCCAACCGTGGCGGTCGGAACAATGCGGAAGCCCGAAAGCCCGCCCTCTTCCAGACCGAACGATGCCGTCAGGTACTCGGCAATCTGGTCCTTGGGGGTGAGGAGAATCGAGCGGTAGAGGTCGAGTCCGACAATGGCACCGGTCGGGGTCAGGTCGTCACCGATAAGCGCAAGCGCGCCATCAACGATGCCCGAGACAGCGGCAGGAATACCGGCCACGTAGGCACCGGGCGTCTCAACGACTCCCGACGCGAGGATAAAGGCCAGCGCCTTAGCATCCATGACCTTGTCGTAAGAGCGAATCTGAGCCTCAGTGAACGACTGAATGGCGGTCGAGTCGTTGAAGTCGAAGTACCGGCGGTCAACGTTCGCGGCGTGCGCGACGCGCGCAGCGTCATACGGCACAGGCTCAACGGTCATGCCGCCCGTGGGGACCTCAGCGAGGTTACCGGCATAGTCGGCAACGGTCGGCTCACCGGTAACCCGGTAGCCAATCTCGCGCATGTGAGTAAGGGCACCCGAAAGGATCAGGCTGGAGAACTTACGCGGCTTGGTGTTCTTCTTGTACACCTCGCCAAGCCATGCCTGAGGCGCGGAAATCTCGCCGACACCGTCGCCGTCGTTGTCGCCGTCGTCGTGCGTGACGGACGCAAGAGCGGCCACAAGGTTGCCGTCCCGCTTGTTGCCGTTAGCAATGGACTTGAACGCCTGAGCGGCAGTCAGGGCAGTGGCATTGTCCTTGGCGTTCGTGTTGGTGCCAAACTTGGCGGTCAGGTCCACCTTGGCGTTGTCATCGGTCGTCTGCTCAGTAGGCACGGTGGCCCCTTCCTTAACCTCAACGGTCGTCGTGTTGGTGCGGGTGGTCTTACGGGTATAGGTGACACCGTCAATGACGATGTCCTCGGTCTCATCCGTGGTGGACTCGGCAGGCTGCATCCAGTCGGGAAGCGCCTCAAGGTGCCCCGCGTCGGCTGCCATAAGAGCGCTCTTGAAGGCAGGAACCGCCACAGCTGCAACGGCATTGATGAGGCCAGCGGCCAACTTGCCCGCGCGAATGATGGGCTCGGGAATCTCAATCGAGAATCCGTTGCGCTTGCCCTCTGTGGCCTCAAGCAACAGCGCGTCACCCATGGCCGTGTTCTCGACCTGGAATGTGCCGTAGATGCCGTCATCGCGCTTATCCAGCGCACCCTTACCGAGGTCGATGGTGCCGCCGTTGTGCTCAAGGTTGAACGTCACCTCATCCGGCCAGGTGAGTTCGGACTCAGCCGACGCCATAACGGCACCGACGTTCGTGTAACCGATCTCCCCGAACGGGAGAACCTTTCCGGAGAGTGTGCGCTCATCCAGATTTGCAATCAGTGTGGTCATGCTGCGTACCGTCCTACCCGGATAAGTGCGCGGATCAGTTCCTGTTCCGTGGGCACAGAGTCGTTGTCGGTCTCGTCTACGTCTGACTTGTTCATTAGTCCTCGGTCACTGGGCTTAGCCCGTCGTCAGGAACCTCTGAGAGGTCGCTAAAGTCGAACGCGATTCGCGTTCCGGCTGCTGTCACGTCGTCCATGGACAAGCGCGCGTTGAAGATGTTCATCCACAGCGATAGGCCGTAGTCCTTGAGTTCGGAACGCTTACCGTCCGAAGTGGAGTACGTCAGTGAGGCTGTGGATGTACTGCCCTCAATGAGCGACGCGGGCAACTGCAAGAGGTTTGCCACATCCAGGCGGGAACCATTACGGGCCGCTGTGAGGAAGTCGTTGGTGCCCTCAGCGCCTAGCGGCTTGGCCTCGACGTTGTGCGGCGTGATCGCGGTAGAACCCTCAGGGTCCTTCAGCGCTGCATTCCACTCACGCCGCATCTCTGACTTTTCCTCGCGGGTGAGTTCGTCGTCATCCGTGAGGTGCAGGTCGAGCAGCGGAACAGGCGACTTGGCACGAGCGGCCACAGAGCGCTGAATGTCACGAGCGGCGTGCAACGCGGGTGCGCCGATGGTGCACAGGCCCTCTTGGAACCCACGGAAGTAGATGATGTCCTTGGGGTTCGTGACCTTGGTCCACTGATCCTCAGAGACGTTTACCTCGATGACGCCCAGCGGGCTAATGCGCCACTTTTCAAACGGCATGCGCACGGCGTCCACGATCTGGCCGGTCGAGTTGCGTTCCACAACCCACAGAGCCTCACCGTGGAAGATCAGGTCATCCAGAGTCGCCACAACGCGCTCAGACGGCGATACCGAGGTGTCGGTGCGGTTGAGCCACCCAGGCTGCCGCGTAAGCCGCTCAGAGCCCTTGTACGCAACCAAGGGCTGGCTGGCAATGATCGTGAGGATTCCGCGTGCCCGAACAAGTGACGGAATGGTCATCGCCTCAGCGCGCGTGATAGGCGCGTCAGGGTCGGCATCGTCCTGTGGCCCAAAGATGTCACCGACGATGATCGGGGCAAGCGTGTTGGGCGGATTCATGGGCGAGACATAGCCACTGGCCGCTGAGTTGGGCTCGTTGGCGTACTTGGCTAGCGCCGCGAAATTGAACAGCCCCATCGGGCACCCGCCTTTCTGTGTAGGCCCTATACATTTGTGAGAGCAAAAGAAAACCCGGCAGGCTCAAGCGCGTAGGAGGATCGCGCGAACTCGTACCGGGTTGATTGGGTCAAGACAAGGACACCCCCGCATATAGCCTGCGGGGGTGTTCCCGTATCTTGAAAGGAGAGACTAAGACATGGCGTTCGTTGCCTCTACTAGATACGGGGTAAAGCGTCGGACACTTAAGCCAGTGTCTCCAGCCACAGGTCTACGGGCGGGTCGTTGTTCAGCAGAGCACTCTCAACAATCCGGTGATACGCGGCCAGGGCAGCATCCAGCAAATCATCATGCCCCTGTGTCCGCGTGAACGGGTTACCGTGCTTGTTCACCAGGAAGAACCGCCCATCCTCGGCGTAACCCACCGTGGTGGGAGTGCGCCACTGACGACGCGCTACGGACACCAGGAACTCGTTAACGCGCTCCACCTTCTCAATGTCGCTCATGCTGCCGCCATGGTCTCAAGGACGATGTCTATCGTCTGCGGCAGGATGCGCTCACGCGAACCGTTCTTGCGCGGCGGCTGCGGCAGGGACTCGTCCCGTTCCTTCCAGTCGGCCATGGCGTCGGCAACCTTGCGGATGGTGGACGCCACATCGTCACCGATGCGCGTGTGCGTCATGAGGTAGATGTAGCCGTCGCTCCAATACTCAGAAGCTGCTACGTGCTCCCCTGAGGGCCTGGCAACGTCCTTGACCGTGCCCCATGCCCGAATGTTCTTGCGACGCCTCACAAGGCCGTCTGCGCGCTTCTCTGCGCGCGTGAGGATGTCCATCAACTGATCCTCTGGGATGGCCAGCGGCTCAGGGAGGATGTCACCCGGCTTGCCCTGGCGATCCTTGGACACAATGTTGAGCATCCATGAGTGCAGCGCCTTGTCCACCTTGCGCTTGACCTCTTGCCGGTCGAGTCCGGCAAAGCCCTCAAGACGGGGCCTGAGCCAATCGCAGACGTACTCCGTAGGCCGGACGTAGTCATCCGTCGTGATGCCCTGCACAGGCTCTACCCAGGTGGTCCAGTAGTCCTCTTCCTCAACGGTGAGGGCGATGTCATATGCCAACTCGGCAATGGCTCGATTGTCCATTGTTCTCATCCTTTCAAGATGTTTTCTAACGTACCTCTATTCTATCAGATGGGGGTTATTACAATGATTGGTACATAGCAAAGGCCACTCGCATTGTTGCGAGTGGCCTGTTTGCTTGGGTTCTGCGGTTAGTTCGCTACGGCGTACTTGTTGCCGTTCCGCATGAACTTAGGGCTGTTGAGCACAGCCTCTACATGCTGCCGCTGATTCTTGGAGATGCTGTTACGGATCACACCAGGCGTGAGTGGACCCTTAGCCTTGAGCACTTCCGCCACACGGGCCTCTACAGTGTCCAACTCCACAAGGGTGTTGTCTTCTGCCCGCTTTGCCTTTGCCGCGTTGACACCCTTTGCACGGTTGCTAGCAGCCTCAGCAGCGGCCAACTCGGAACGTACATCCTCGCGCACGCTGTCCGAATGAGCCATGACCAGAGCGGAAAGGTCCCAGTCCTCATCATTCAACTCAGTGCGCCCGTCAAGCACCATGAGCGCAACGGCAATCTTGGTGCGGTTCATTCCGTCGTGCGACTTGTACTCAGGGATCTTTTCGTCTTCCATGTCGTCCTCGAACTGATCATAGAAGTCACGCATTGCCCGAGTTGCCTTGATGCGCGCAACTCCACTCCAGTTCCGCTCAGGGACCTCGTACGGCTCCATGTCGGTGTCGTCCTTGTGGTTCCGCATCTCCTGCGTGCGTGACACGCCGAACCACAGGAAGCGCTGAGGCAATCCGCCTGCCAGGTTCTCCGCATTGAACAAGTCCACACACCGGCCAGGCTGTGCGTTCATGGCCATAGTTGCCCGGTAGGAATGTGCGGGCAACTGGAGACTCTTATTCTTGTCTGCGAGGATTCGACCGAGAGGCCCACCCGTGAATGCCGTCTTAACGTACTCGTTGAGCGTTGATCCGGACTTGGTGCCAGTCGCCGTGAACTGCCCGATCTCGTCAAACGTGAACATCATGTTGTGACGGTGAAACTGAATCTCGCCCTTCACGTTCTCAGCGAACGCGCTCACCATGGACTCACCCGATCCCGGAGTAGCCGTAGGGATGTCCACACCTAGGCGGACAATCTCCTCAGCGTTCCCCATGGCGCGGGACTTGCCCGCTCCGGAACGTCCCATGAGCATTGCTGCGGCATTGAGTGAAGCGGAACCGAACTGAGAGGAGAAACGCACCTCAGCCGGAATCGTGTTGAGCGCACGCATCGCGACGATGCCGAACATTCCCCATGGGTTGGCCCGCAGCCGCTGTGAGTTCCGCTTGATGCTGAGCAACACAGGACGCGCATTCCAGAAGTCCTTACGCGGCTTCCGCTCTGCGTAAGCCTTTTGGACCTGACGCCACAGGCTGGCGTCCGGAACGTGCTTGGACAGCACATCCTGAGAGTTCATGACCAACAGGTAGGTGTCTTCAATCGGCCAGCCTGATTCGCACAGGTCGCAGATGAAGCGCCAGGTGTAGGCCGACCGGTCACTACCCGTGTGGTCGTCCTCGTAAAGCCCGCTCATCTCGATGGGCAAAGCTGCTACCAGGTCTGCCAACTCAGCCGTGAACTCAGGTGCAGGGACGTTGGTAGCCAGGCCAGCCGCTGAGCGCTTCTGCAAGCGCTCAATGAGCCATGCGGGCGCATCCTCCCGTGGGTTGTCCTGAATGAGCGTGTAGCCCGCTCCACGCGCCACGTAGCCCTGTGCGCCGCGAATGTCCACAGCGCCATTGATCCCGCCCGCGTTCGTGATGCCATCTACATAGCGGAACTCCAACTGATATCCGCCCGACATCGAACGGAACTTGCGCGTAGTGGACGCGTTGAGCAGATCCTCAAACAGCGCACCCTCAGGGTCACTCTCGATGGCTGCCCTGTAGGTGTCCTTGTACGTGTCAAAGTCGATCGTGAAGAACCCATTCACCGGTCCCGTGGGGTGAGCCCACATGTCGGTGGGAGTGTCCCATTCGCCCTGAGGCTTCCAGGCAGAGGAGTTGCGCCAGGTCGGTACATCGGAATGTGGCTTCTTAGGCTCCACAGCGGAGGAGCCCCGGAGAGGAAAGACAAGGGGGTTCATGTTGCTTCCTTAACGAGAAAACCCACCTACCAGGGAGCGGACTTGGAAACGCTCACCTGGTAGGTGGGAAGAATGGTTCACGCCTAAGAGTTCCAAGTCATCGGCGCGATGAATCCATTATGGCATACACAAAAACGCACCCCCTGCAACTCGACACAATGTGGTTGCGGGGGGTGCGTTTACACGCTCAAATCACTTAGGCTCACTTAGGCTGCCTAAGTCGGCTTAGGCTGGACCTAGGTGGGACGAAACGGACATCGGCAATAAAAAAGAGAGAGTATTTGGCTATATATAGGGGCTCCCCCGAATCTGTCCGCGCGGACCGAGCCTAAGAGCCTAAGAGCCTAAGTCCTTAGGTTGGCGTTTAAACGCCCTCTGCCGTTGCCTGGGCGTAGCGGTCCAGTTCGGCTTGGTTCACGATCTTTCCGCCGCGCGTGAGAGTCCTGGGCTTGGTCGGGCCAGGCTCTACGTAGTCGGCCCATTCCAGGGACACGCGGGCAGGGTCAAGGGTCTTGCGGCCCCTGCCGCCACCCGGAGTCACCACTACCCGGTCTAGTACCTGCTGCATTGCCCTGGCCGCAGCGTCGATGTCCTCCCCCATGAGCACATCCCACACGCGCTCACCCGTGAGCCTCAGCACCGGGGCACCTGTGGCGTTGCTCAGGGCTTCCAGGGTGGCCCGTGCTGCCCGCCTGGACGAGAGTGCGTCCGCTTCCTCTTCCTCGGTCTGTGCGGCCCTCAGACGGGCCTGTGCGGCTTCCAGGGCATCCTCTGCCGAACGCACCGCCATAGGGTCACTGCCTGGCCGCTGCATCACGACTACGGGCCTTTCCTTGGCCTCATCCTCGATAAGGTCGAGCACCAAAGCTTCTAGGTTGTCGTACTTCACCGATGCCGGTGTGGGGCACTTGTCATCAACACGCAACTTGTGGATGTTCGTTGAGCAGCGGGCAAACAACTTGCCCCGGTCCGACGACATCCACATCGGCGCTTCGCACGTCGCGCACGTCATCACGGGCGCAAGCATTCGTAGGTTCTTCCCGCGCCTACGCCCCTCAGGCAACTTGCGGGCATCGAACACGCTACGCAGCCTTGCCCAGAGTTCCAGGTCCATTGCCGGTTCGTAGATCTGGACACCGTGCTTTCGGCCAACGATGGCTTCACCTAGCAATACCTCACGCACCGTGGACGCCACTAGCGCCTCACCCTTACGCCCGGTGATGCCCTTGTGGATCAGGTAACGCGTCTGTGCGCGCAATGAGCGACCCGCCACGATGCCCTCTGCGACAGTTGCCCACAGGGCAGCCTCATCAGGGTGTGGCGCAAGGACCTTGCCATTGCCGTTCGGGTTGTCCACCACCTGATAGCCATGTGGGATACGCCCGCCCGCGAAACGTCCCTGAGAGTGGAGCACAGCCCGCGCATCCTTGACGCGCTCACGGACCATTTCGCGTTCCATCTCGGCGAACGCCGCAAGGATCGTGGCGACGAACCGGCCAGTGGCAGAGCCAAGGTCCAAGTTGTCTTTCACGGACACAAGCGTGAATTCCTTGGACAGCGCGTGGAAATCCGCGACGTTGCGGCTTATCCGGTCCAACTTGAGGAACACAACTCGCTGTGCCCCGATCTCCCGCAGCCGCTGCAACCCTGGCCGGTCGAGCCCCGCAGCGCCGGAGACATCCAGGTCGCGCACGACGTCGTCATCGCCCACGTCCCAGCCCTGAGCCGCACAGTGCGCACGGCACGCGGCTTCCTGCCCCTCAGGCGATGTGCTCGGGTCGGTTGCCCCACGATGGACACTGAGCCTGACGTAGATTACGGTTCGCATGTACCGGAGTTAAGCACACAGTGGTTCGCCCGAGAGCTTGCCGTTCAGGTTCGGCAGCACCAGGCCGATCGCCTTGGCCGCACCCGTCGTCGTCGGCGCGATGTTGACCGCGGCCGCCCGGGCCCTGCGCAGGTCCCGGTGCGGTCCGTCCTGCAGGTTCTGCTCCTGCGTGTAGGCGTGGACGGTGGTCATGAAGCCGTGCTCGATACCCGCCAGGTCGTCCAGGACGGAGGCCAGCGGGGCCAGCGCGTTCGTGGTGCACGAGGCGTTCGAGACGATCACGTGCCGAGCCGGGTCGTAGACGTCCGTGTTCACACCGTAGGCGAGCGTGACGTCGGCGCCGGCCGAGGGCGCACTGACGAGCACCTTCCGCGCACCGGCGTCGAGGTGCGCGCGGGCGGCGTCGGCCGAGGTGAACCGGCCGGTCGCCTCGAGCACGAGGTCGACGCCGAGCTCCGCCCAGGGCAGCTTGGCGGGCTCGCGCTCACCGAGCACCTTGATCCTGCGGCCGTCGACGACGAGCTCGTCACCGTCGACCTCGACCGAGCGGCCGAGCCGGCCGAGCGCGCTGTCGTACTTGAGCAGGTGCGCGAGCGCGTCCGGGGCGGTGAGGTCGTTGATCGCGACGACGTCGAGGTCGCTGTCCCGTTCGAGCAGGGCGCGGAGGGAGTTGCGGCCGATGCGGCCGAAGCCATTGATGGCGATGCGAGTCATAGCTCCATGGTCGGCGGGCCGGCGCGCTACCGAAAGCGGCTGGAACGCCATGGTGCGCAAGTATCACGCCCGACATGTCGCCACTGCCCGCAAGGATCTCGCCACCGCTGGTCGCCCACCGCTGATCGAGCTTGTCGAGACCTCGAGACCGGGCCCGAGGTCTCGACAAGTCCGACCAACATGACTTCTCAGGCCGAGAACGTGTGCCGGTACTCCGTCGGCGACGTGCCAAGGATCCGGTGGAAGTGCAGGCGCAGGTTGGCAGCGGTGCCCAGCCCCACCCGGTGCGCTACCTGCTCGACGCCGAGGTCGCTGCGCTCCAGCAGCTCCCGCGCCAGGTCCACCCGGGCCCGGAGCACCCACTGCATCGGCGTGTAGCCGGTGTCCTCCACGAACCGCCGCGAGAAGGTGCGCGCCGAGACCCGCGCGTTGCGGGCGAGGGCCGCGAGCGTCAGCGGCTCGGCCAGGTGCTCCAACGCCCACGCGCGCGTGTCGGCGAACACGTCACCGAGCGGTTCGGGCACGCTGCGCGGTACGTACTGTGCCTGTCCCCCGCTGCGGTACGGCGCGGCCACCAGCCGCCGGGCCACGTGGTTGGACAGCCCGACGCCGTGGTCGCGGCGCACCAGGTGCAGGCACAGGTCGATGCCGGACGCCGCGCCCGCCGACGTCAGCACGCCGCCCTCGTCCACGAACAGCACGTTCTCGTCCACCTGCACGAGCGGATGGCGCGCACGGAGCGCCCTCGTGTAGTGCCAGTGGGTGGTCGCCCGCTTGCCGTCGAGCAGGCCCGTCGCGGCCAGCGCGAACGCTCCGGTAGAGATGGCGGCGAGCCGGGCCCCGCGGGCGTGGGCTCGCTTGAGCGCGTCGACGACGACGGCGGGCGGGTCCGCGGCAGCCGGCGTCCGGTAGCCGGGGACGAACACGGTGTCGGCACGTTCCAGGGCGTCCAGCCCCTCGGCCACGTGGTACGAGAGCCCGTCCCCGCCCGTCACGAGCCCGGGCTCGGCACCGCAGACCCGTACCTCGTAGGGCATGCTCGGCCGGTTGGAGAACACCTGCGCGGGGATGCCGACGTCGAGCGGCTTGGCGCCCTCGAGCACCAGCACGGCGACCTGATGGTTCCCCGCCTGCACCAAGCTCACAGAAACTGATTCTATGCGCCGGCCCGACCCGATGGTCCGCCCCGATGGTCCGCCTCCAGAATGCGATCAGGCCTGGTCCACGGCCCGGAACCAGGCCTGATCGCATGGTCGCGGCGGACCTTCACGTCCCGCCGCCGCCCGTGCCAGGCTGGCGCCATGGCACCAGACCTCGTCGTCAGATCCGCGACGCCCGACGACGCTCCCGCGCTGGCCGCACTGCGCTGGCGCTGGGCGGTCCCCGACCGCACACCGCGCGACGACGAGGCCCTGGAGTTCGCCAGGGCGCTCCGGCGGTGGATGGAGGAGCGCGGCGAACGGTCGGTCTGCCAGATCGCCGTCCTGGAGGGCGAGCTGGTCGGGATGGCGTGGCTGGCGGTGTTCGAGCGGGCGCCCAACCCCGGAGACCTCGTGCGTCGCTCGGGCGACGTGCAGAGCGTCTTCGTGCTGCCGGAGCACCAGGGCAGCGGCATCGGGCGCCTGCTGATGGAGGCGATCTGCGCGGCGGCCGACAGCCTGGGCGTCCGCAAGCTCACGCTGGACGCCCGGGACGCGGCGGTGCCGTTCTACGAACGGCTGGGGTTCTCGCTGCGCAACGGACTGATGCAACGTTGACTCACACGTGATCCGGCACCTACGGTGGCGGCGGTCGCCCGTCGACGACGGGCCGACCCACCCACTGTTCGAGATCAGAGCCGATCCGAGAGGTGACACGCATGTCAGCTGCACGACGCTTGTTCACGGTCCTGGCGCTCGCCGCCCTCACGCTGGCCACCGCCGTCGCGCCCGCGACCGCCGACGGCCCCACCGCGGCGCCGCCGGGAGGAGCGGAGAACGGGACGCGGCTGATGGACGGCCCCGCCCTCTACCCGCGCGTCATCCGGCTGGAGCACTCCGGCGAGGCGAACGGCACGATCATCGCCAGCGCCGTCACCTTCGCCGGCGGCGCCGGGCACGGCGCGATCTTCTCCAGCACCGACGACGGCCGCACGTTCGACCGGATCGGTACGGTCTCCGACCCGGGCGCCGCCGAGGGGCTGTGCTGCTCGACGCTGTACGAGCTGCCCCAGCGCGTGGGCGACCTGGCGGCCGGCACGCTGCTCTGGTCGGCGTCGGTGGGCCAGGAGGCGGACCCGGCCACCCGCCGCATGACGCTGCCGATCTGGGCCAGCAAGGACCAGGGCCGCACCTGGGAGTACGTGTCCACCGCGGCCACGGCTGCCGGCACCAAGGGGCTGTGGGAGCCGGAGTTCACCGTCTCGCCCGACGGCGACCTGGTGCTCTACGTCTCCGACGAGAACCAGCAGCCGACGCACAGCCAGACGATCGTGCAGGCGACGTCGCCGGACGGGGTGAGCTGGTCACCGCTGGAGAACGTCGTCGCGGCGCAGGACCCGGCGCTGCGCCCCGGGATGCCGGTGGTCCGCCGGCTGCCCAGCGGCACGTACCTGATGAGCTACGAGATCTGCGGCCCGGGCCAGGACTGCCGGCACCTGACCCGCCGGTCGCCCGACGGCGTCAGCTGGGGCCCCGCCGACCACCTCGGCAACCCGGTGCGCACCGTCGACGGCACCCACTTCCGGCACGCCCCGACGATCAGCTGGTACAACGATGGCACCGGCGACGGGCGGCTGCTCGGCGTCGGACAGATGCTGTACGGCGCCGACGGGACCGTGCAGCCGGGCAACGGGTCGACGATCATGACCAACGACGCGGCGCCGGAGTCCCCCTGGAGCACGGCCGACGCCCCGGTCCGGATCTTCGAGCCGTGGAACAACTACTGCCCCAACTACAGCTCGAGCCTGCTGGCCATGCCCGAGCGGGACGAGCTGCTCGAGCTGGCGACCGGGTACGACGCGGAGGGCGGCACCTGCACCACCTACTTCGCGGTCGCCGGCCTGCCGGACTGACCTCCGGCCCAGCCGACCGGCCAGCGCGACCGGCCGGCCAGCGCGACCGGCCCGGCCAGCGCGACCGGCCCGGCCAGCGCGACCGGCCCGGCCAGCACAGCCGGCCCGGCCCGCACAGCCGGCCCGGCCAGCACAGCCGGCCCGGCCAGCACAGCCGGCCCGGCCCGCGGCCCTGACGCGGCGTACCTGGTACGCCGAGTCAGGGCCGCGAGCCCTGCCCGACCCCGTCAGCGCACCGGCGCACCCGGCCCGAGCGGGATGCCGAGCGCCCACCAGGCGAAGAACAGCAGCGTCCAGGCGACCGTCATGCAGACGGCCAGCGGCAGCGTGTACGAGGCGAGGGTGCCGATGCCGGCGTCCTTGCGGTACCGCTGCAGGAACCCGAGCGCCATGATGAAGTACGGGCTCATCGGCGTGATCGCCGTGGACCCCGAGTCGGCGATGCGGAACAGTGCCTGGGTGGTCTCCGCCGGCACGTCCAGCAGCATGAGCATCGGCACGACGACGGGCGCCGCCATGGCCCACATCGCCGAACCGCTCGTCACCAGCACGTTGACCAGGGACAGCAGCGCCAGGATCCCCAGGAACACGATCCAGATCGGCACCCCGGTGGTCTCCAGGGCGTTCGCAGAGTTCACGGCGATGACGTCGCCGATGCGGGTCCACGTGAAGTACTGCAGGAACTGGGCGATCGCGAAGAACAGCACCAGCACTGGCGCCATCTGGCGCACGCCCTCCGCCATCAGCCTCGGCACGTCCGCGGCCTTGGCGATCGACCCGGACCGCATCCCGTAGACCGTCCCGACCAGGGCGAACATGACTGCCACTACGGCAGCGATCCCGCCGAGGAACGGCGACTCGGTGAGGCTCCCGTCCTCACCCCGCAGCGGGGAGGACGGCGGCAGCACCGCCGCGGCGATGACGGCCAGCGCGACGACCCCGGCCAGCATGGCCAGGCGCAGCGCCGACCGGTCCCGCGGTGTGAGCTCGAGGGTAGCGACGTCGTCCAGGTTGGCGTCCGGGTCGGCGTCGAGGTCGGGACGCTTGGCCAGGACCAGCTTCGTCACCAGGGTGATCACGGTCGCCAGCAGCAGCGACGACGCGATGTTGAAGAACCAGTTGCTGACCGGCGAGACGTAGGCCGACGGGTCGATGATCCGCGCGGCCTCGGTGGTGATGCCGGCGAAGATCGCGTCGTTCGGCGTCGGGATCGGGCTCGCGTCGTAGCCGGACGCGATCGACGTGTAGGCCACGACGATGCCGAGGATCGGCGACTTGCCCACCGCCCGGAACGCGAGCCCGCCCAGCGGCACCAGGATGATGTACGCGGCGGCGCTCGCGACGTGCGAGACGGTGCCCGCGAAGGCGACGGCGAACACCACCCACGACACCGGCACGCGGGACACCGAGACCTTCATGGCCGCCGCAAGGAAGCCGGTGCGCTCCGCGATCGCGACGCCCATGATGACGGCGACGATGGTGCCCATCGGGCCGAACCCGGCGAAGTTGTCGACTGCCGTCTCCACGGCCATCGCGAGCCCCTCGCCGCTGAACAGGTTCCGTACCACCACCTCCTCGCCGTCGGCGGGCGAGACCACGGAGACGCCGGTGGCCGCGAGGACGGCGCTGGCCACGCCGAGGATCGCCGCAAGGATCCAGAACAGCCAGAACGGGTGCGGCAGCGCGTTGCCGAGGCGCTCGACGACGGCGAGGGCGCGGAGGACGCGTGGGAGACGGTCCGGTTCGGTCCCGGGACCCCCGGCGGTGCCGGGCCTGGACGTGGTGGTCATGACGTCGCCCCCTGCGCGTCGAGGAACCGGACCGGCAGGCGCTCGTCCCGCAGGAACTCCCACATCACCTCGTGGGCCTCGATGCTGTGCGTGGCGTACCCGCCGCCGGAGTAGCTGTCCTCACCCGGCCACGTGTGACCGCCGCCGAGCACGGCCACCTGCGTGACCTCGGCGCCGGCGGCGCAGTCGGTCCAGCGGTACGTGGTCACGTCGTCGGCGGTCGCCTCGACCTCTGGCCCGGTGGTGCACCCGTTGCGACCGACCCACTCGCCGGCCCAGTGCGGGATGGCGGGCAGGCCGCGGTCGACGTCCCCGACGTACGGGATGGTCACGTCGTTGGTGCCGTGGAGCTCGATGACGGGCACCGGGCGCTGCGGGGCGCAGTCCGGGTGGCCGGTCCCGTAGAACGCCGCGGCCACCGGCGCGACGGCGGCGACCCGGTCCGAGAGCTCGCACGCCAGGATGCCGGCGAACCCTCCGCCGTTGGACTTGCCGGTGGCGTACACCCGGCGCGTGTCCACGCACAGGTCCGACTCGAGGGTGTCCAGCAGGTCGTCCGTATAGGCGACGTCGTCGACCCCTGGCGCCGAGTAGGGCGCGCCCTCCCAGGCCTGCCGGTCGCCGTCCCCGGTGCCGACCACGCCGTTGCCGTAGGCCACGATCGCGGGCAGGGCGTCCAGCCCGGCGAACGCCTCCGTGCCGGCACCCGTGTTGCCACGGCCGTGGAACACGAGCACCACCGGCCAGGCGCGGTCGCTGCGGTACCCGTCGGGCAGGTGCAGCTGCACGCTCCGCTCCCGCCCGTCGCTGGTGAGCGTGCGCAGCACGCTGGTCCCGGGCTCCTGGCCCGGGTCGGTCCCGCACCCGGCGGAACGCACCGGGTGGTCGACGGCGGCCGGGGCGGCCGCGCCAGTGTGCTGGGTCGCCGCGCCGGGCAGTGCCGGGGCCGCGGACACAGTGGTGGCGCCGACCGGGCCGGCCACGCCCGAAGCCGCGAGCGCCAGCGCGGTGAGGAGCGCGGCACGGCGGCCGAGCCGCCGGCGGGCGCCTCCTGCGCCGCCGTGGGCGGATGATGCTGTCGTCGTTGACATGCGAGTCCTTTCTCAGTGCCCGCCCGCGGGTGCGGGCATGACGGAACGGACACCTGGCGGGCCAGGTGCGTCGAGGGTTCGGTATGGGTGGGTGTGCGGGAGCCGGGCCTATGCGGCCAGCCACTCCTCGAGGAACGTGGTGATGCGGCCGACAATGGCCTTCACGATCGCGGCGCCGTCCTCAGCGGTGGCCCGGCGCGGGTCGCCGAGCACACCGTTCGCGCTGAGCCGGTCGTACGGGAGGGTGAGCGCGGGCTGCGCGTGGTGCCGCGCGGTCCGGGAGACGCCGTCGAGCTGGTCCGGGGTGGTGGTGCCCGGCTCGAGGCGGTCGGTGTGCACCAGGTGCGGTGCGATGTGCAGCATCTGCGCGGTCTCGGCCTCACCGGAGTGCCCGGTGACGGCGCTGGGGTCCATGGCGGCGACGGCGTCGCTCGCCAGCGAGGTCAGGGGCGACCAGGCGAGCTGGACGCCAGGGTGCGACACGAGGAGGTCCTGCGCCACCGTGGTCAGCGTCGCGTTGTTGCCGCCGTGCCCGGTGACGACCAGGAACCGGGTCCAGCCGTGCCGGTGCAGGCTCGTCACGTACTCCCGCACGACGGCGGCGAACGTTCCCGTCGTGAGGGTCACCGTGCCGGGGAACGCCATGTGGTGCGGCGACACCCCGACGGGGATCGACGGGCCGACCACCACGCGGCCGGCCAGGTTCGCGGCCACCTGCGCCACGACTGCCTCGGCCCGCACCAGGTCGGTACCCAGCGCCATGCCCGGGCCGTGCTGCTCCAGGGCACCTGCCGGGATCAGCACGATCGTGCCCCGGGCCACGGCGTCGGCGGCCTCCGCCGTCGTCATCTCCGCGAGGCGGTCCGGCGCGGTCATGACGACGCACCGCCGAAGTCCGCCGTCTCGAGCGACTCCCGGATCGTGGTCAGGTGGGTCCGGGTGAGACGCTCGGCCGCCGCACCGTCGCCGTCGCGCACCGCGGCCAGGATCTCGATGTGCTCGGCGTGGTCCCGCCGGCGGTCGTCGTACCGGAACCGGATCTCGGTCTGCTCCGAGGCCCGCACGTGCAGCAGCGCCTCCACGGTCTCGCGCAGCAGGTTGTTGCCCGACGCCGCAGCCAGCTCCACGTGGAAGTTCAGCGCCGGACGGAACCCGTGCACCGGCGGCTGCAGCGCCGTCGCCGTGGCGGCGTCCAGACGCTGCAGCCCGGCGGCGTCGCACGCGCTCGCGGCCAGTGCGGCGATGCCGGGCTCGATGACCAGGCGGGCCTGGACGAGCTCGATGACCGACGCGCGCGTGATGTGCGGCCGGTGCGGGTTGGCCAGGACCGACCGCTGAAGTCCTGGGCCGATGTACGTGCCGGAGCCGTGCCGCAGCTCGACCACGCCGGTGGCCTCGAGCCGCCGCAGGGCCTCGCGGACGGTCGGGGTGGTGACGGCGAACCGCTTGGCCAGGTCGCGTGAGGACTCGAGCGCGTCGCCCGGTCCGAGGCTCTCGGAGCGGATCAGCTGGACGATGTCGTCAGCGAGCTGCTCGGAGAAGGAGGCTCTACCTTGAGTCATACAAGTGACTAAATCACTTAGTGATTCTTCCGTCAAGGCGCGCCGCGGGAAGTGCCGGTCCAGAGCGCCGCCGGCGAGGCCGCTCGGGAGCGGACGATATAGCACTGGCTGCTATGATCAGCCCATGAACCGTGGGGAGCTCCTGGGTGACGTGATGCGGGAAACCGGCACCACACAATCCGACCTGTCGTTGATCAGCGGGGTACGTCAACCCAGCATCAGCCAGTTCCTGTCGGGGCGTGTCGACCTGAGCGATCGCATGCTCGACCGGTTGCTGTCTTGCATGGGCTACCGGCTCGAGGTCGTGCGGAAGCCGGTACGACCGGGGCTACGGCGTTCTGAGGAGCGGTCGTGGCGGCTGCACCGGGAGATCTCGCGACGACTGGACGGAACGACGCTGCGCACGTGGCGACCGATCATGCTTCGGAACCTGGATCGCCTCCGCGACCACGTCACCGGTCAGCCGCATCTGAAGAACATTGATCGCTGGCAGCGGCTGGTCGACGACGATGATCTGCTCGGAATACACCGGGTACTGACTGGCCTGGACCGCGACAGCGTGGAGATGCGGGAAGTCTCACCCATGTCCGGAGTCCTGACCCAGGAAGAACGTCTTGACGTCCTGGGTCTGGCGAGCTGATGCGCCGCGACCAGCTTGAGCACGCCATCCGCACCGCGTGCCAGATCATTGAACATCCCGAGATCATTGTCGTCGGTTCCCAGGCGATCCTCGGCACGTTCCGGGAGGAAGACCTGCCACCGCAGGCAACGATGTCGGTAGAGATCGATGTCCTGCCGATCGCTGACGACAACGACGAGACGGAACGACTCGCTGACAAGATCGAGGGAGTCGCAGGCGAGCTCTCGCCGTTCGAAGAATCTCACGGGTTCAGCATCGACGGCGTGGATCTGACGACCGCAATCCTGCCCGACGGATGGCGCGATCGGCTCGTCAAGGTTCAGAACCGGAACACAGCGGCATTGTCCGGCGAGCCGCAGTTCACGGGTTGGTGCCTGTCCGCTGAGGACCTCTGCGTGGCGAAGCTCTGCGCATTGCGGGAGAAGGACCGCAACTTCGTCGGCGCCTTGCTCGACGCCGGACTGGTCGATGCTGCCAACATCGCGAAGCTCCTGGCCGACGTGCCGGAACCGCACCTCGAGAGTGCGGAACGTGCTCGCACGTGGTTGTCTCCCTGGTTGCACTGATGCAGTTCAGGGGCGCGGCGGCCCCGCCTCCACCCGGCGCAGCACCGGCCCGAGCGAGTGCAGGTCCGGCGACTCGTACAGCCCACGCTCGTCCCACCAGGTAGCCCCCGCCTCAACCAGCGGCACGACGACGTCGGCCGCCAGCTGCGGTGTCGTCGACCCGCCGACCACGACGTCGAACGGGCCGCCCGCCACCCGGTGGGTGGCCACGTACGCGGCGACCTGGCGCACCTCGTCCGGCGTCGGCGGCACGCCGTGCCCGGAGGCGAACAGCGGCACGACACCATCCCACCGTGCCGCGCGCCGGAACGGCCGACGGTTCGGCCAGAACCCGCGTCGCCGAAGCTGCCGAACTCGTCCTGGACGGGCCCACCGAGCCCCGCACCGAAGACCACCCGGCCGCCGCTGACGACGTCGAGCGTCGCCACCTGCCGCGCGAGCTTGCTGTGCACGACGTGGTCCCAGACGAACAGGCCGTCCCACCCGGCCTCCTCGGCGGCGCGGGCCACCCGCGCGACGACACGGGGGTCGGCGAAGTCGCCGAAGTTCGGGACGTTCACCGAGTACCGCATCAAGCCCCTCCCTCGTCGCGAGCCGGCCGCGGCCAGTGCCTCCCGGACCGCTCCTCGATCGCCCGGTTGTACCGGGCCAGGAGCTCGGCGAGCTGCGCCTGGTCCCGCTCCGGCCAGTGGCTGAGCACGTCGGCGAGCAGCTCCTGACTCTCCGAGCGTTCCTTGGTGAGCAGCCGGCGCCCGTCGTCCGACAGCCGGAGCTTGCGCGCCTGCCCGCCGTCCGGGTCGTCGAAGCGCTCCGCGAGACCCGAGCGGCGCAGCGCGGCCGTCTGCCGGTTCAGCGTGGAGACGTCGAGACCGGTGGCGACCGCGAGCTCGGCCAGGCTGGCCGGCCCGCCGGCGTCGAGCAGGCTGAGCAGGGTGTACGCACTCTGGTCGAGCAGGCTGCCCTGCCGGCGCGAGCGGCCGGCGGGCAGCATGGCGAGGTGGCGGCCGAACAGCATGGCCTCGTACTCGATCCGGTTGATCGGGGACGTCATCGGCTACCTCCGGGTCGCACGCGCCGACGGCGCTATGCATCATGCACAAGATATGGCACCCTGAGCCCGAAGGCCTAATGTGCATGATGCACAGCAACTATCTCGAGGAGCCTCGTGACGACCACCTCGTCCCGCCCCGCCCCCCTGCCGGACGGCGGTTCCGCCACACCGGTCCCCCCGAACCGCATAGTCGCCGTCCTGGCGGTCGGGGGGATCGTCGTCGCGATGACGCAGACCCTCGTGGTCCCGATCATCGCGACCCTGCCGGCCATCTTCGACGCCCCGGCGTCGGACACGTCCTGGATCATCACGGTCACGCTGCTCGTCGCCGCCGTCTCGACCCCCGTCGCGGGCCGGCTGGGGGACCTGTACGGCAAGAAGAAGATGCTCCTGATCTCCCTGGTGCCGCTCGCCGTCGGCTCGGCGGTCTGCGCCCTGGCGACCACCGTGCCCGTGATGGTGACCGGACGCGGCCTGCAGGGCCTGGCCACCGGCTTCATCCCGCTCGGGATCAGCATGCTCCATGACCTGCTGCCCAAGGAGCGCACGGCGGGCGCGATCTCCCTGATGAGCTCGTCGCTCGGGATCGGCGGCGCCTTCGGCCTGCCCTTCGCCGCGGGCGTCGCGCAGTTCGCGAGCTGGCGCATCCTGTTCTGGCTGATCACGGTCTGCGCCGTCCTGATGGCCGTGACCATCTGGCGGGCCGTCCCCTCACCCGCCGCGCGAGTCCGGGTCCGTACCCCGTTCGACTACGTCGGGGTGCTCGGCCTGAGCGCCGGCCTCGTCGCCCTGCTGCTCGCCGTCTCGAAGGGTGCGGAGTGGGGCTGGGCCAGCCCGCTCGTGCTCGCCCTGTTCGGCGGATCGGCCGTGGTGCTCCTCGTCTGGGGCTGGTGGGAGCTGCGCACGCCGGGCGCTCTCGTGGACCTGCGCACCACCGCACGTCCCGCCGTGCTGGTCACCAACCTCGCCTCGGTCCTGGTCGGCTTCGCGATGTACGCGCAGTCGCTCATCCTGCCGCAGCTCATGCAGGCACCCGCGGAGACCGGGTTCGGCCTCGGCCAGTCGATGCTGCAGATGGGCCTCTGGATGGCGCCTGCCGGCATCGCCATGACCCTCATGTCGCCGGTCGGCGCCCGCATCACCCGCGCGCGGGGGCCCAAGACGACGTTCGTCCTCGGCGGTCTCATCATGTCGCTCGGCTACGGCCTGTCCGCGCTCGCCATGGACAGCCTCGTCGGCCTCGCCGCCACGGCGTTCGTCGCCTCGGCGGGCGTCGGGTTCGCCTACGGCGCCATGCCCGCGCTCATCCTCGGCTCCGTCCCCGCCGACGAGAAGGCTGCGGCGAACGGCTTCAACGCGCTCATGCGCTCCATCGGCACGTCGACGTCGGCCGCCGTGATCGGCGTGGTCCTGGCGCGGATGAGCACGACGTACGGCGACCACACCCTGCCCACCGAGTCCGGGTTCCGGGTGGCGCTGCTGCTCGGCTGCGGCGTGGCGATCGTCGCGGCCGCGCTGGCGGCGGCCATCCCGGTGCCGAAGGGCCTGCCGGACGGCCGCTGAGCGGCGTACCGTCGGAGCATGTGCCGAAACATCACGACGCTCCGGGGGCTGGAACCGCCCGCCACCGACGAAGAGATCACCGCGGCCGCCCTGCAGTTCGTGCGCAAGGTCACCGGCGTGACGAAGGTCAGCGACGCCACGCGCGAGCCGGTGGAGCAGGCCACGCAGGAGATCACCGACATCGTGACGCGCCTGCTCGACGCGCTGCCCGAACGCCGCCAGCCGCCGAAGACGGTGCCGCCGCTGCGCCGCGCGGAGGTCCAGGAGCGCATCGCGCAGCGCATCAAGGAGCGCGAGGAGCACGAGCGGATGCACGAGCTGGGCATCGCGCACACGCACTGACCGGGCGGCTAACCTGGCCCGCGTGACCGAACACGCCCCCGTGAGCGCCGCGATGCACCGCGCCAAGGCCGATGCCCGCGCCTCCCACGTCACCGTTGGACTGGTGCGGAGCCTGCCCGGCGACCGGGCGGAGATCGACTGCTCGTGCGGCATGACGCTGACCAACGGGCCGCAGTGGTCGCTCGACGAGCACATCCGTCTGCACCGGGCCGAGGCCCGCTACCTGGCGCTGAGCCAGGTGGCGCCCGCTGGCATGCCCCGCATCATCCCCGTCGACCCGGGGCGGCTGCCCCGCTGAAGAGGTCGGTCGTCAGAGCTCTTCCGGGTCGTCCCAGGACACCCCGCTGGACGATCCCGAGATGGGGTCGAGCTCGCAGCCGGCGAGGTTGCGCGGTGCCTTGGAGACGTCTCCGCCGCCGAGCAGGCCGCGGCGGGTTGCGGCGCGGCGGTGGGCCGGCGGCGCGATGTGGGCGTACGAAGCATTCGACTCGTCGACCAGGTCGGTCGGACCGGAATCGACAGTGTCGCTGGCGGGCTGGGGTTCCCCCGTGATCATCGGCCCATTCTCGCAGATCGCCGGGTCTCGGCGCATCCGCTTGGCACAGTATTTTGCATCACCGCCAAGCCTCCACGACGACGGCACGCCCACCACGCACATCTCCCCCCACGTACCCCGCAGGGGTGTGATGATCGTCCGATGCAGACCTGGCCAGGGCGCCCCTACCCCCTCGGCGCGACGTTCGACGGTACGGGCACCAACTTCACGCTCTACTCGTCCGTCGCGCAGCGGGTCGAGCTCTGCCTGCTGGCGGACGACGACACCGAGACCCGCATCGAGGTGACCGAGACCGACGCGCACGTATGGCACGTCTACCTGCCCGGCGTCGGCCCCGGGACGCGGTACGGGTACCGGGTGCACGGGCCGTACGACCCGGCGTCGGGCCACCGCTGCAACCCGGCCAAGCTCCTGCTGGACCCGTACGCCAAGGCGGTGGACGGCGACCTCGACGGGGACCCGTCCCTGTTCTCGTACCCGTTCTCCGACGTGGACCAGGCCACGACGGGCACCACGCCGGAGCCCTCGGACTCCCTCGGCCACACCATGGTCTCCGTGGTCGTGAACCCGTTCTTCGACTGGGGCCACGACCGCCCGCCGGCCACGCCATACCACGAGACCGTGATCTACGAGGCTCACGTCAAGGGCCTCACGATGCGCCACCCGGACGTCCCCGACGAGCTGCGCGGCACGTACGCGGGACTGGCCCACCCCGCGGTCATCGAGCACCTGACCAAGCTCGGCGTCACCGCGATCGAGCTCATGCCGGTGCACCAGTTCGTCACCGACCCGTCGCTCGCGGCCAAGGGCCTGAGCAACTACTGGGGCTACAACACCATCGGGTTCTTCGCACCGCACAACGGCTACGCGGGCTACGGCCGGCGCGGTGAGCAGGTCATGGAGTTCAAGGCCATGGTCAAGGCGCTGCACCAGGCGGGCATCGAGGTGCTGCTCGACGTCGTCTACAACCACACCGCCGAGGGCAACCACCTGGGCCCGACCCTGGGCTTCCGCGGCATCGACAACGCCGCCTACTACCGGCTGGTCGACGGCGACGACGCGCACTACTTCGACACCACAGGCACAGGGAACTCGCTGCTCATGCGCTCCCCCGCCGTGCTGCAGCTCATCATGGACTCGCTGCGGTACTGGGTGGAGGAGATGCACGTCGACGGCTTCCGCTTCGACCTGGCGGCCACCCTGGCCCGCCAGTTCCACGAGGTCGACCGGCTGAGCGCGTTCTTCGACATCGTGCACCAGGACCCGGTGATCTCCCAGGTCAAGCTGATCGCGGAGCCCTGGGACCTGGGCGACGGCGGGTACCAGGTGGGCGGTTTCCCGCCCCTGTGGACCGAGTGGAACGGCCGGTACCGGGACACGGTCCGCGACTTCTGGCGCGGTGAGCCGGCCACGCTGCCCGAGTTCGCCTCCCGGCTGACCGGGTCCAGCGACCTGTACGAGCACAGCGGCCGGCTGCCCAGCGCCTCCATCAACTTCGTCACGGCCCACGACGGCTTCACGCTCGCGGACCTCACCTCGTACGACGAGAAGCACAACGACGCCAACGGCGAGGGCAACAAGGACGGAGAGAACCACAACCGGTCCTGGAACTGCGGCGTCGAGGGGCCCACCGACGACCCGGAGGTGCGCGAGCTGCGCGCCCGCCAGCGCCGCAACCTGCTGGTGACGCTCATGCTGAGCCAGGGCGTGCCGATGATCGCGCACGGCGACGAGATCGGGCGCACCCAGGAGGGCAACAACAACGCCTACTGCCAGGACAACGAGCTCGCCTGGATGAACTGGGAGCTGGACGACGAGCGGGCGGCGTTGCTGGCGTTCGCCCGCCACGCGGTCCGGCTGCGTCGCGACCACCCGATCCTGCACCGCCGCCGGTTCTTCGACGGGAAGGTGGGGTCGGAGGCCGCCGACGGTCCGGCCGACATCGAGTGGCTCGACCTGACCGGCGCCCGGATGGACGACACGGACTGGCACCAGTCGTACGCCCGGACGGTGGCCGTCTTCCTGAACGGGGACGCGATCACCGAGACCGGCGGACGAGGTGAGGCGGTCGTCGACGACTCGTTCCTCCTGCTGCTCAACGCCCATTCCGGCGAGCTGGGCTTCACCCTGCCGCCCGGTTCCTACGGGACGGCGTGGACGGTGGTGCTGGACACCGACGGCAGCGCGGAGCCGGGAACGGTGCTGGACGCGGGCACCAGCCTCACCGTGACGGGCCACAGTGTCGTGGTGCTGACCCGCCCACCCGCGACACGGGGCTAGGCTGTCCGCCGTGACCGGACCGAGGAGTGGAACCGGGGGAACCACACCGCCGCCCCGACCAGGGCCTGACATGCCTGTGCCAGGGCCAAGACCGGTGGTGTGGGCCCCGCGCGCACGCATCATCGAGGTGCTCGTGCCCTACGACCCTTACGAAGAGCCTGAGCACATGCCGCTGCGTCTCGTCGGCGCGGGCGAGCCCGGGTACTGGGGGGCCGACAGGGTGCTCGGGCACGGCACCGACTACGGCTACTCGGTCGACGGCGGTCCGCTGCTGCCCGACCCGCGCAGCGTGTGGCTGCCGCAGGGCATCCACGGACCCACCCGGGTCTTCGACCCGGCCTTCGAGTGGACCGACGGCACGTGGTCGCCGCCCGACCTCTCCACGGGTGTCCTCATGCACGTCGACGTCGAGACGTTCACCCCGGAGGGCACCCTGGACGCCGCGGCGGCGCTCCTGCCCCGGGTGGCGGAGCTCGGGCTGCACGGCGTCGAGCTCGCACCCGTCGCCGCGTTCGACCCGGCGCTGGGCCCGGCGCGCGGCGTGCGCCTCTACTCCGTGCACGAGCCGTACGGCGGCCCGCGCGCGCTCCAGCGGTTCGTCGACGCGGCGCACGCGGCGGGCCTCGCCGTCGTGCTGGACATCCCCTACCGCTGGGCGGTGGCCGACGAGCTCGGGCTGGAGGCCTACGGCCCCTACCTCACGGGCGGGGCCGGCCGGGTGCGCGCCCCGCGCCCCGACGTCGGCGACGCCGGCGAGCACGCCCTGCAGGCGATGCGCCCACGGACCGGTCAGGTGCCGCTGGACCGCCCCCGCACCGGCCCCATCCAGCTCCGCACGGGGCAGGTGCCGTCGATCGGCACACGGGCCGGCAAGGTCCCGTCCGCGCCGACGGTCCGCACCGACTTCGTGGGCGACCGCATCAACCTCGACGGCAGCGGCAGCCGCGGCCCGCGCGACTTCCTCGTCGACGACGCGCGGCACTGGCTGCGGGAGTACCACGTGGACGGCCTGGTGCTCGACGTCGACGCGCTCGTCGACCGCTCGCCCACGCCGTTCCTCGGCGAGCTCGCCGACTACGTGGTCGGCATGGGCGAACAGCTCGAGCGCCGCTTCAGCCTGCTCGTCGACGGTCCCGGCCGGAGCGACCGGCTGACGACCATCCTGCTCCGCATCCTGTCCGGGCCCGGCCGGTCGGAGGACATCCAGGCGCTGCAGATGCTCGCCGACCTGGTGCACCCCTCGGTGCGCCGCGCGACCCGCCAGAACGGCGGGCGCCGCAACCGGGTCCGGGCCGGCGCGAGCGTCGTCGAGGACATCACCCGGCTCCCCGCCGCCCAGCTCACCGCACCGTGGGCGGGCGAGGAGAGCCCCGCGACGGCCCTCCTCGGCGTGGACGACGTCGACATCCGGGCCAGCGTGCTCGCCACCGTCCTCCTCGCGGGCAACCCGCTCGTGCTCGACACGGTGCACGTGCCGGTGGTCCCGCGCAACGAGAACGATCAGCGGCTGGCCCGCTGGGCGCGCGAGCTGGTCGCCATCCGCCTGAGCGTGGCCGACGAGCTGGACCTGCCGCTGGAGATCCGCTCCACGGCCGACCGCTCCGTCATCGCGGTCCTGCGCGGCAGCCTGGCGTTCGTGCTCAACACCGGCCACGGCCTCGCGGCCCTGCGCCTGGGGAGCCTGCTGCGCCCCGCCGAGAGTGGGAGCAAGGCGCCGCCGCCCGCGGCGTTCCGGCTCGCCGCCGCCTGGGAGCCTGGCGCGACACGCCTGGTGGGCGACACCCTCACGGTGCCGCCCCGGATGACCGCCGTGCTGCGCGCGGAGAGCTGACCTGGGAGCCTGAGTCGTGGGGCCGGCGCGTGCCGGTCCCCCGAAGGAGGCAGGCGATGGCGAAGAAGCCCGAGAAGCTGTGGCAGACCCCGGCCCACGAGGCTCTGCGCTGGGTACGCGGCACCGACCTGGACGCCCTCGACGAGTCCGCCACGCCCGGCTGGGCCGGCAAGCGGCGGGACGGCGAGGAGCTGATGGCGGCCCGCGCCCCGGAGCTCGCCGACCTGCAGGAGCGCCTCTTCGCGCACGGCCGCACCGGCGGCGACCGGTCGGTGCTGCTGGTGCTGCAGGGCCTCGACACGGCCGGCAAGGGCGGGATCGTGCGGCACGTCGTCGGCATGGTGGACCCGCAGGGTGTGCAGCACACGGGGTTCGGCGTGCCGACAGAGGAGGAGCAGGAGCACGGCTACCTCTGGCGGATCCGCAACGCGCTCCCCCGCCCCGGCTACCTCGGTGTCTTCGACCGGTCGCACCACGAGCAGGTCCTGGTGGTCCGCGTGAACCGGCTCGAACCGCAGAAGACCTGGCGCAAGCACTATCGCGAGCTGAACGAGTTCGAGGCCGAGGTGGCGGCGTCGGGCACGCTGATCGTGAAGGTGGCGCTCTTCGTGTCGGCCCAGGAGCAGAAGGAGCGGCTGGCCGAGCGGCTCGAACGGCCGGACAAGCACTGGAAGTACGACCCGGGCGACATCGACGTCCGCTCGAAGCTCCCGCAGTACATCGAGGCGTACCAGGAGATGCTGGACCGCACCTCCACCGACGTGGCGCCCTGGTACGTCGTGCCGGCGAACCGGAAGTGGTACGCGCGGCTGGCGGTCACCGAGCTGCTGACCGGCGCCCTGCGGTCGCTGGAACTGGGCTGGCCGCCCGCCGACTTCGACGTCGAGACCGAGAAGGCGCGCCTCGCGGCGAGCTGACCTGCAGTTCACCCGCTCGGGGACACAACATTTCCCGTCCGGCACCCGTCTTACTGGCATGAGGAACCACGCAGCGGTACACCCGGTCATCCTCGGTGGCGACGCCGGCGCCTACAGTCTCGCTCGCGCCTTCCACGAACGCTACGGCGTCCGGTCGACCGTCGTGTCCGTCCGGCCGACGCCCAACGTCGCACACTCCACGATCATCCGGAACGTCGTCGAGCCGCGCCTCGACGACCCCGCCGTCATGGTCGAGCTGATCCGTCGGCTCGCGGCGACCGCCCCGGGCCCGGTCATGGCGCTCACCTGCGTGGACTGGTACGTACGGGCCCTCGCGGAGCACCGCGAGCGCCTGTCGGACGTGGCGGTCGTCCCCTACCCCTCGGTCGGCCTGCTCGACCGCGTGATGGACAAGCGGCGGTTCTCGGAGCTGTGCCGCGAGATCGGGGTCCCGCACCCGCGCACGGAGGTGCGCGACGGCGGGGAGGCGGTGGGGGACCTGGACCTGCGCTTCCCGGTGATCGCCAAGCCGGGCGACAACACGGCCTGGCGCCAGGTGTCGTTCCGCGGCAAGGCGAAGGTGCACCTGGTGCGGGACCGCACCGAGCTGGCCGCGCTCCTGGACGCGGCCGGCGACGCGGGGTACCGGAGGCCGATGATCGTCCAGGAGTACGTGCCGGGCGACGACTCGCAGATGCGGATCATGACGACGTACTCCGACCAGGCGGGCAAGGTGCGCATGGCGTGGGGCGGTCGCGTGCTGCTCGAGGAGCACACGCCAGGAACGCTGGGGAACGCGGCGGCGATCCTCACCGGTCGGCTCGCGCAGGTCGAGGCGGACGCCCGCCGGCTCGTGGAGCACCTGGGCTGGACGGGGTTCGCCAACTTCGACGTGAAGGTGGACCCGCGTACCGGCGTCAGACACTTCCTGGAGCTGAACCCGCGCACCGGCCGGTCCAACTACTACCTGACCGCGAGCGGGCTGAACCCCGCCGCCTTCTGGATGGCGGACCACCTCACCGGGCGCTGGCCGCTCATGGAGCCGCGGGAGGTGCTGTACCGGACAGTCCCGGGTTTCCTCCTGGACAGGTACGTGCACGACGAGTCGGTACGTGCCGCCGTGCGCGGCGCCCGCGTCGTGCACCCGCTGAAGTACGGCCGGGACCTGTCGCCGCGCCGGGACGCCTGGGTACGTCTCGCCGAGCTGAACCAGGTGCGCAAGTTCGCGCAGCACCACCCGCTGCAGGAACCGGGCGGCGTGCCCGGACGGTCCGGGGCCGGGGAGCCCCTCGCGTCCGCGGAGCGTGACGTTGCCTGACGGCGGCGCGCCGGTCGAGCCGCCGTCCGCTGGTCGAGCCTGTCGAGACCCCGCGACGTCAGACGAGTTTGCGGCCTTCCTCGGCCAGGGCGCCCAGGCGGGACAGCGCCCGGTAGTACTTCTTGCGGTACCCGCCGGCGAGCATCTCCTCGGTGAAGAGGCCTCGCGTGTCGCCCGAGCCGCCGAGCAGCACCGGCACGTCCCGGTCGTAGAGGCGGTCCACGAGCACCACGAGGCGCAGCGCGACGTCCTGCGCCGTCACGGCGTGCACCCCCGTCAGCGCGACGACGGAGACACCGTCGAGCAGCGCGCCGTACCGGCTGGGGTGCACGGTGGCGAGGTGGTCGAGCAGGTCGTCGAACCGGTCGAGGGTGGCGCCTGGGCGGGCGGAGGCGGAGGCGGCCTCACCGTCGGTCAGCGGCTCGGACTCCGTGACGACGTCCCGGTGGCGGTAGTCCTCGCCGTCGACCCGCAGGGTCTCGAAGCGGTCGGACAGGGCCTTGATCTCGCGCTGGAAGTCATCGGCGGCGAAGCGGCCCTCGCCGAGCGCGCCGGGCAGCGTGTTCGACGTCGCGGCGAGCGCGACGCCGCGGTCCGCGAGCTCGCGCATGAGGCGGGACATGAGGGTCGTGTCGCCCGCGTCGTCGAGCTCGAACTCGTCGATGCAGACCAGCTTCTTGGTGGCGAGGGCCTCGACGGTCGGGAGGAACCCGAGCGCCCCGACGAGGTTGGTGTACTCGACGAAGGTCCCGTGCGCTGCTTTCTCCGGCCCGAGCGCCTCGCCGACGGCGTGGGCGAGCGAGGTGAGCAGGTGCGTCTTGCCGACGCCGAAGCCGCCGTCCAGGTACACGGCGGGCGCGGGCCTGCGGCGGGCGAAGAGGCCGCGCCGCGGGGCGACGATCTCCTGGGCGATCTCCGTCAAACGGGCGAGCGCGCGGCCCTGGCTGGGATGTGCCGGGTTGGCGCGGTAGGTGGCGAACCGGGCGTTCGCGAAGTGGCGCGGCGGCACGAGATCGGTGACGAGCCGGTCGACAGGGACGTGCGGTCGGACGGCGCACAGGGCGGTCGTCGCGGTCTGGCTGTCGGTGGTGGTCGCGGTCGTCACAAGGCAAGAGATTACCGGCGCGGCCGCTCACCGGGGGTGCCTGGAGAGCAACGTCACACGTGTCGGACGGCGGGGGCGGCGGGGTCGTCCAGAAGCTCGCAGAGGGCGTGGACCACCTGCGCGGGGGTCCGGACCTGGGCGGGATCCTCGTTGCGGCCGTCGCCGGAGACGGCGTGGTCGATGACGAGCTCGTGGAACCTCTGACCCGTCGACTCCAGCCGCAGCACCTGGACCAGCATGGCCAGCCCGGCGCCGGTGACGCTGATCGCGCCCGATCCGGCCATCGCCTCGCGGGACGCCGCGCCGTTGAGCACGACGTACGGGTCGCCGGGCCCCAGCAGCGGCGCGAGCGCGCGTGCGGCGTCGAGGTGGGCGGTGAGGTGGGAGGCCAGCGTGGCGGACCAGTGGTCCGGGTCCGACTCCAGGAGCGTGCCGCCCTTGTCCCACCCGCCGATCGAGGCGACGACGGCCCCGGGCAGCGGGACACCGGCGTGGGCGCAGGCGGCGCGGACGGCGTCGGGCAGGGCGGCCGTCTCGGGGCTGCGGACGGGCACCACCCCGGCCTGGACCGTGACCCGGTCGGGCAGCTCGTGGCGCGTGGAGGCGAGCACGAGCCGGCCGCCGGCAGCCAGGCCGCGTGCGACCCGGCTGCCGACGAACCCGCTGGCCCCGACGACGAGGACGGGGCGGGGGCTGTTCATCCGCTCAGATTAGGTCAGACCGCCTGCGGCTGCGCCACGGCCTTGGGGTCAGGGCCGTGCTGGTTGGGGCCGGGGGTGCCGTTGGAGGCAGTGAAGACGATCAGGATGATCTGACCGACGAAGAGGACCAGGCCGATCAGGACCCAGAAGCCGGACTTGCCGGTGTCGTGCAGGCGGCGCACGGTCACACCGAGGGTCGGCAGCAGGAGCGCGAGGCCGACGATCGACAGGATGATGTAGCCGGTCGTCAGAGAGCCGGGCATGGCAGGCATCGGCGCTGCGGCGTCGCCGGCCATCAGGTACTCCGAGGTGGCCGCGGAATACTCGGCCAGGCCGGGGGCCACCAGCGCCACATAGAGAACCGTGTAGACGATCCCGTACGCCAGCATGTACCACCAGTACTCGGAGCGACGGGCGCGTCCGTTGAAGACCGCGTACTTGGACAGCACGGTCTTGATCGACTCGATGAACGACATCGGGAAAGTACCTCTCTCACGGTTCGTGCCGGAAATCTCCAGCAAGTGCTCACATATTGTCCCGGTGACTCGCGGGGTGCACAAGGGCTGGGACGGGCAGAACTACCCATCGCCGAAAAGGCCCCGGACGTGCCGGACGCCCAGGTCACCTGAGTGAGCTGGGCGTCCGGCACGTCCGGGTGGTGCCGGACCAGAGCCGATCAGTACCCGGTCGCCGTGGGCTCCGGGTAGTACTGGGCGTACTTGCGGCGGTAGTTCTGCGTGATCGCCTCGACGATGAGCCGGCGCTTGAGGCCGGAGTCGCGGTCGTACTTGAGGGGGTTGATCACGTCGCCGCTGGCCTTGAGCGCCTTGAGCCGGGTCTTGAGCTCGGGGTCCAGGACGTACTTGGACAGCAGGCCGAACGGCACGACCGTGTAGAGCACGTCGCGGACGGCCCGCACCGGGCGGATCGGCCGGTGCAGCACCCAGTCCTCCACCAGCACGCGGGCCACGTTGGCCCCGCCCGCCGTGACGTAGTAGTTGTTCCGTCCGATGCGGGGGTTCACCTCGAAGTACACGTGCCGGCCCGTGCGCGGGTCGAGCTTGTAGTCGAAGTTGGCGAACCCCACGTAGCCCGTCGCGTCCAGGAACCGGGTGGCCGCCTCCATGGCGTCGTCGTAAGGCTCCACCAGGATCGCGGCCGGGATGCCGAGCGTGCCCGGCGTGTGCTCCTCCAGGAGCACCCGGCCGGTGGCCAGGAGCGTCACCTCCCCCGCCGTGTCGCGGTAGGCGGTCAGGGACCGCATCTGCGTCTCGTCGCCCGGGATGAACTCCTGCACCAGGAACGTGCCGGGGAACTGCGCGTCGGCAAGGTTGCCCAGCACCTCCTCGAGCTCCGCGCGGGAGTCGAGGTGGTGGATCTTCGCCTTGCCGGGGAAGTCCACGTAGTACCACTCGGCGCTGTTGGACGGCTTGCCGACCACGGGGTACTGCAGGTCCACCTCGAGGGCGGGCACAGCGGCCCGTCCGCCGTCGGCCACCAGCTTGGCGATGTCGACCGCCACGGTGCGCGGCGTCGGGATGCCGAGCTGGTCGCACACCTGCGCGAAGCCCTCCTTGCTGCTGACCTGCTCCAGCACCGGCAGCGACGGGTACGGCGTCACGTAGCCCGCCGCCTCCAGCCGCTCCCGGTTCAGGATCACGGTGCGCACGTGCCAGTCCGCGTTCGTCAGCAGGATCAGGACCTTGTCCCGGTGCTGCTGCGCGATGCCCTCGAGCGTCGAGAGGAACACCTCGACCTCGTCCAGACCGGGCACGACCACGTTCTCCGCGATCGCCGAGTCCTGCATCGCACGGGTGGCGACCTTCGACAGCACCACGGAGCGCGTCCCGTACTGCTCGTGGAACGCACGCACGAGGGCATACATCCCGACGTCGCCGCCGACCCCCACCACCATCAGGTCCGGGACGGGAGTCTCCCCGCCCGCGCCGGTCCGCCCCTGTTCCGCGGGGTTACCCGTCACGCCTCAGCCTCCGTGCGGTCTCCCGACCACTCGGTGTGGAAGGTGCCCTCGCGGTCGACGCGCTTGTAGGTGTGCGCGCCGAAGAAGTCACGCTGGGCCTGCACCAGGGCGGCGGGCAGCCGCTCGGCTCGGACGCCGTCGTAGTACGACAGCGACGACGAGAAAGCCGGCGCGGGCACGCCGTTCTGGGCAGCGCCGGCCACGATGCGGCGCCACGCGGGCAGGCCGCTCGCGACGGCGTCGGTGAAGTACGGGTCCGCCAGCAGCAGCGGGAGGTCGCCGTCGCGCTCGTACGCCTCGGTGATCCGGTCCAGGAACCGGGCGCGGATGATGCAGCCGCCGCGCCAGATGCGGGCCATCGCGCCGCGGTCGATCGCCCAGTCGTACTCCGCGGCGGCCGCCGCGATCTGGTCGAAGCCCTGCGAGTAGGCGACGACCTTCGAGGCGTACAGGGCCAGGCGGACGTCCTCAACGAAAGCGTCCCGGTCCTTGACCTCCCACTCCTGCGCGTGCGCGGGCAGCGCCGCGCGGCCCGCCGTGCGCTGCGGCACCGAGCCGGACAGCGAGCGGGCGAACGTGGCCTCCGCGATGCCGGTGATCGGCACGCCCACGTCCAGGCCGTTCTGCACGGTCCAGCGGCCCGTGCCCTTCTGCTCCGCCTGGTCCAGCACGATGTCGACGAACGCCTTGCCGGTCTCGGCGTCCACGTGCTGCAGCACGTCGGCGGTGATCTCGATGAGGAACGACTCCAGGTCGCCCGTGTTCCACTGCGCGAAGATCTCGCCGATCTCCGCGGCCGTGGCACCAAGGCCCTGGCGCAGCAGGTCGTACGCCTCGGCGATGAGCTGCATGTCGGCGTACTCGATGCCGTTGTGCACCATCTTGACGAAGTGCCCGGCGCCGTCGGAGCCCACGTACGTGCAGCACGGGACGCCGCCCACCTTCGCGGAGATGTCCTCGAGGATCGGGCCGAGGGACTCGTACGACTCGGGCGTGCCACCGGGCATGATGGACGGGCCGTTCAGCGCGCCCTCCTCGCCGCCGGACACACCGGTGCCCACGAAGTGCAGGCCGTGCTCCTTGAGGGCGGCCTCGCGCCGGATCGTGTCCGGGAAGTGCGCGTTGCCGGCGTCGACCACGATGTCGCCCTCCTCGAGGAGGGGGATCAGCTCGTCGATGACGGCGTCCGTCGGACCGCCGGCCTTGACCATGACGACCACCTTGCGCGGCCGCTCGAGCGACGCGACGAAGTCGGCCATCGTCTCGCTCGGGATGAACTCGCCGTCGCTGCCGTGCTCGGTGACGAGCGACTCGGTCTTCGCGTAGGAACGGTTGTGGACCGCCACCGTGTAGCCGTGACGTGCGAAGTTCCGCGCGAGGTTGCGCCCCATCACCGCCAGTCCGGTGACGCCGATCTGTGCTGTGCCTGACACGTTCTTGCTCCTTCTTCGTGGGAACGGGCCGGCATGCGCGCAGCGCGCCGTGACCCGCACGTCAGCCTAGTAGCGCGCGAGAACGCAGGGGGACGCAGATCACGATCTGGCGACGGCCGCGCGCCTCCGCCTGGCGAACGCGACGCGGACGTACCGTGAAGTGGTGACCAGCGGCCCGCCCACCGGCGTCCCCGTCGACTTCGCAGCAGCTCTCGCCGACCTGCGGCGTCAGGCCTTGCGCGCCGAGGTGCGCCTGACGGAGATCCCGGCCCCACGCCGGGTGGCCCCGTTCAGCGTGGCGCTCTCGGGCGACGTGCTGCCCGGCTCCCCGCCGGCGCGGACCGACCGGGACGACTCAGACGACCACGACCACTCCGACGAACCGCTCGCCACCGGCCGCTTCGTCGTCCTGCACGACCCGGCCGGCCAGGAGGCCTGGCACGGCACCTTCCGGGTCGTGACGCTGGTGCGCGCGACGCTCGAGCCCGAGATGGCGGCCGACCCCATGCTGGCCGACGTCGCCTGGTCCTGGGTGGGCGAGTGCCTCGAGAACGCCGGGCTCGTCCCCGGCACCGACACGGTGGCTGACGGCGGCACGGTCACCCGGGTCCTCTCGCAGAGCTACGGGGCGCTGCACGGCACGCCCGACGCGGTGGACCTCGAGATCCGCGCGTCGTGGACGCCGCTCGACACCCAGCTCGGGACGCACCTGCGGGCCTGGGCGGCCCTGCTCACCCTGGCGGCGGGCGTGCCCCCGCTGCCCGACGGCGTCGCGGCCCTCACCAGGCGGTTTACCGACCGTTCCAGGCAACGCCATACGGTAGGCCCATGACCACCACGGAGCGAGGAGTCCCTGCGGAGACATCGACGCCCGTGCCGGCCCCCGTCACCCCGCTGACCGAGCCCGCCGACGGGCTGCCCGACGTCGTCGCGACCGACGGTGCGTTCGCCCGCGTGGTCGAGGCGTTCGCCGCCGGCTCGGGGCCGGTCGCCGCCGACGCCGAGCGCGCCTCCGGGTACCGGTACGGCCAGGCGACGTACCTGGTCCAGGTGCGGCGCGAGGGCGCGGGCACGGCACTGATCGACCCGGTCGGTGTCCCCGACCTCTCGCCGCTGGGCGAGGCCGTCGGCGACGCCGAGTTCGTGCTGCACGCCGCCTCCCAGGACCTGCCGGGGTTCGCCGAGCACGGCCTGCGCCCCGCGCGCGTCTTCGACACCGAGCTGGCCGCCCGGCTGCTCGGCATGGAGCGGGTGGGCCTCGCCGCCGTCGTCGCCGAGGTGCTCGGCCTGGGTCTGGCGAAGGAGCACTCGGCCGTCGACTGGTCCACGCGTCCCCTGCCGGAGGACTGGCTGCGGTACGCGGCCCTCGACGTCGAGGTGCTGGTGGAGCTGCGCGACCGGCTCGCCGAACAGCTCGAGGCCGCCGGCAAGACCGAGTGGGCGGCGCAGGAGTTCGAGGCGGTGCGCACCGCCCCGCCGCCGGCGCCACGGGTCGACCCGTGGCGGCGGACGTCCGGCATGCACGTGCTGCGCAACCCGCGCCAGGTCGCCGCCGTCCGGGCGATGTGGGTCGCGCGCGACGCCAGCGCCCAGGCGCGGGACATCTCACCCGGCCGGGTCCTGCCCGACCGGGCGATCGTCGCGGCGGCCAGGGCCATGCCGAAGACCGCCGGCCAGCTCGTCACCCTGCCGGAGTTCGCGGGCAAGGGCACCAAGCGCCGGGCCGCCTACTGGCAGAAGGCGATCGACGACGCGCGTGCCCTGCCCGACGCCGACCTGCCCTCCGTGCGCGGCCCGCGCTCCGACGGCCCGCCGCCCCCGCGCACCTGGGGCGACCGTGACGCGGCAGCGGCACGCCGGCTGACGGCGGCGCGCGAGCTCGTGACCACGTTCTCCGAGGAGCTGAGCGTCCCGGTGGAGAACCTGCTGCAGCCGGACGCGCTGCGCCGCCTGTGCTGGACACCGCCCGCCCCGGCCGACGCCACCGGTATCGCCGAGTTCCTGCGCGGGCGCGGTGCCCGCGCGTGGCAGGTCGGACTGCTCGCGGGCGGCCTGGAGCGGGCGTTCGCCGACGTGACACCGGAACAGGTGTGAAAGGGCTGCGCCCACACCAGTAGAGTCGTCCCCATGCCAGCCCTGTCGGAGCCCATCACGCTCGCCGTCGACGTCGTCACCGAACCTTCGACCTGGGACCGCGAGGTCCTCGCCCTGGGCGGGCACCCGCTCCAGCTGTGGGGATGGGGCGAGGTCAAGGCGGCGGGCAACTGGCGCGCGCACCGGCTGCGGGTGACCGAGGACGGCACCACCGTCGGCCTGGCGCAGCTGCTCGTGCGGCCGCTCCCGGCCCAGTTCCGGGCACTCTCCTACGTGCCGCGCGGCCCCGTCGTCGCGCACCACGACGGCGAGACGGCGCAGGCGGTCTTCGGCGTCGGCGACAGCGCCACCCGCAACGCCGTGACCAACACCGTCGTGGAGTGGGCGCGCGAGAACGTGGGCGGCGTCGGCATCACGCTCGAGCCGGACTGGCCGGCCGGCACCCAGCTGGACCTGGCCGGACGGCGGTACGCGCCGAACCAGATCCTCATCCCGAGCACGCTGATCCTCGATCTCACCAAATCCGGGGACGAGCTGCTGGCGGACATGCGCAAGTCCACGCGCTACGAGATCCGCAAGGGCGGCCGCTCGGGCCTCGACATCCGCCGGGTGACGGAGGAGAAGGAGGTGCTGCGCGTGCTCGACGTCTACAAGGAGACCGCCCAGCGCGCCGGCTTCGCCATCCACTCCGACGAGTACTACCTCGACATCCACCGCTCGCTCGGCGAACAGTCGGTGCTCGTGGCCACCTACGTCGACGACGTGCCCGCGTGCTTCGCGTGGTGCGTCAACTCGGCCAGCACCTCGTTCCTCCTGTACGGCGGCGGCAACGACGCCGGCCGCAAGGCCACGGCCACCGCGCCGACCTACTGGCGCACCATCGAGATCGCGCAGGAGCAGGGCCTCGTACGGTACGACATGAACGGCCTGCTCAACGACGGCATCAGCGACTTCAAGAAGAGCTTCGCCAAGCACACCGACGAGCTGGTCGGTTCGATCGACGTCCCGTTCTCGCGCTGGTACAACACCTGGAACACAGCTCTGCCGACCGCCAAGCGTGTGGTCCGCAGGCTCCGCGGCAACGGCTGACCCGAGCACGCAGGAGTCCGCCCCTACCCAGCGATCCGGCCCGTAAACCCGCGAGGTCCGGGCCGAATCCCTGGGTAGGGGCGGACTTTCTGCGTTCGGCGCGGAGTTTGCGCGTACCCAGCGATTCCGCCCGTGGCCTCGCCGATTTCGGGCCGGATCGCTAGGTAGGGCGGTCACCGAGCAGCCAAGCCAGCCTGGCGAGACTGCGTTGCAGATGCGCATGGACCCGGTCTCATCTCGTGCGTGCTTTTTACCGGTACTCGCGGTAGCGTGTATCTCGATCCAGCGACGTCGCTCAACGGACGTCGCCGTCCCGCAAACCCCAGGAGTCCTGCTGATGACCGCAGCCCCGGAAACACCGCGTGCCCGCCGGGCGGTGCGCGACGTCGTCTTCGTCGACGGCGCCCGCACGCCCTTCGGCAAGGCCAAGCCCGACGGCCTGTACGCAGAGACGCGTGCCGACGACCTGATCGTGAAGGTGGTGCGCGAGCTGCTGCGGCGCCACCCCGAGCTTCCCCCGGAGCGGATCGACGAGGTCGCCATCGCCGCCACCACCCAGCAGGGCGACCAGGGGCTCACGCTCGGCCGCACGGTCGGCATGCTCGCCGGCCTCCCCCAGTCCGTGCCTGGCTACGCCATCGACCGGATGTGCGCAGGCGCCATGACCGCTGCCACCACCACGGCGGCGGGCATCGCGATGGGCGCGGCCGACGTCGTCATCGCCGGCGGCGTCGAGCACATGGGCCGCCACCCGATGGGCTTCGACGCCGACGTGAACCCCCGGTTCGTCGCCGAGAAGCTCGTGGACCCCCAGTCGCTCAACATGGGCGTCACGGCGGAGAACCTGCACGACAAGTTCCCGCACCTGACCAAGGAGCGTGCGGACCGGTTCGCCGTCGAGTCGCAGGCCAAGTACGCCAAGGCACTGGCCAACGGCAACATCGACGCCGACCTCGTCCCGGTCGCGACCCGCTCCTCCGAGCAGGGCTGGGGCCTGGCCACCGCGGACGAGCTGCCGCGCCCGGAGACCACCTTCGAGTCCATCCAGGGCCTCAAGACGCCATTCCGTGCGGGCGGCCGGGTCACCCCCGCTACGTCGTCGCCGCTGACCGACGGCGCGACGGGCGCCATCCTCGCGGCCGGCGACGTCGTCGCCGAGCTGGGGCTGCCGGCCCGGATGCGCATGGTGTCGTACGGCTTCGCCGGCGTGCCCCCGGAGATCATGGGCTACGGCCCGGTGCCGTCCACCGAGAAGGCGCTGAGGACTGCCGGCCTGGCGATCGACGACATCGGCCTGTTCGAGCTGAACGAGGCGTTCGCGGTGCAGGTCCTGTCCTTCCTCGACCACTACGGCATCGCCGACGACGACCCCCGCGTGAACCCCTACGGCGGCGCCCTCGCCATGGGCCACCCGCTGGCCAGCTCGGGCGTGCGCCTGATGACGCAGCTCGCCCGCCAGTTCGAGCAGCACCCCGAGGTCCGGTACGGGCTCACCGCGATGTGCGTGGGCCTGGGCCAGGGCGGCAGCGTCATCTGGGAGAACCCGCACCACGCCGACTACTCCGGCCACACGGACGAGGAGAACTGACCCGTGTCTGAGACCCCTTCGACCACCCCCGCCGCACTCCCGGAGCGGGTGACCCACTCCCTCGTCCGTGACGTACGGATGCCCGGCGGCGCCGGCATCCTCGCGCTCGTCACGCTCGACAACGGCCTGGACCACACCAAGCCCAACACGCTCGGGCCGGCCGGCCTGGCCGAGCTCAAGGCGGCCCTCGAGGTGGTCCGCACCCGCGCCGAGTCGGGCGAGATCGCCGCGGTCGGCGTCACCGGCAAGCCGTACTTCGTCGCCGCCGGCGCCGACCTCAAGGGCATCACCTCGGTGGGTGGCCACGACGAGGCCGTCGAGCTGGGCCGCATGGGCCACGCCGCGTACACCATCCTCGGCGACCTGCACGGGGCGACCGGTGTGCCGACCTTTGCGTTCGTGAACGGCCTGGCGCTGGGCGGTGGCCTCGAGGTCGCGCTCAACTGCGACTACCGCACCGTGGCGTCCGACGCCGCCGCGCTCGGTCTGCCCGAGACCGGCATCGGCCTCGTCCCCGGCTGGGGCGGCGCGTACCTCGTACCGCGTCTGGTCGGCATCGAGAAGGCCGTCGAGGTCATCCTCACGCGGCCTGCGGCGAACAAGCCGTACAAGCCGGCCGAGGCGCTGCAGATCGGCCTGGTCGACGAGCTGTTCGAGGCCGCCGACTTCCTCGAGCAGTCCATCGTCTGGGCCGCCAAGGTCGTCACGGGCGAGATCGAGGTCCCCCGCCGCGAGCTCGACCCGCAGCCCGTCTGGGACGCCGTCGTCGCCGCGACGAAGGACCGGCTCGACGCCGTCGTCGGTATCTCGCGACCCGCGCCGCACCGTGCGCTGGAGCTCCTGGCCGCCGCCCGGAACACGATCAAGACCGACGCGTTCGACGCCGAGGACCAGGCCCTCGCGGACCTGATCATGTCCGACGAGATGCGTGCCAGCATCTACGCGTTCAACCTCGTCGGCGGGGGCAAGAAGCCGCAGGGGGCCCCGGACCCGGCGCTCGCCCGGCCCGTCACCAGGGTCGGCGTCGTCGGCGCGGGCCTGATGGCCGCCCAGATGGCGTTCCTCTTCGCACAGCGGCTCGGCGTCCCCGTCGTGATGCGTGACCTGGACCAGGAGCGCGTCGACAAGGGCCTGGCGTTCGTCCGGGAGACCGCCGAGAAGCTGGCCTCCCGCGGGCGCCTGGCGCCCGACGCCGCGAACCGCATCGTGGCGTCGGTCTCCGGCACCACGGACATCGGCGAGTTCGCCTCGTGCGACTTCGTGATCGAGGCCGTCACCGAGGTCATGGGGCTCAAGAAGAAGGTGTTCGCCGAGCTGGAGGGCGTCATCGCCCCCGAGGCGATCCTGGCGACCAACACCTCGGCGCTGTCCGTCACCGAGATGGCCGCTGACCTGGCCCACCCCGAGCGCGTCGTCGGCATCCACTTCTTCAACCCGGTGGCCCAGATGCCCCTGGTCGAGGTGATCAACGCGGAGCAGACCTCCGACGATGCCCTCGCCACCGCGTTCGCGATCACGAAGAAGCTCCGCAAGACGGCGATCATGTCGGCCGACCGGCCGGGCTTCATCGTGAACCGCCTGCTGCTGCTCGTCATGGGCCAGGTCGTCGACGCCATCGAGGGCGGGACCTCCGTCGAGGTGGCGGACCGGGCCCTCGCGCCGCTCGGCTTCCCGATGCCGACCTTCGAGCTGACCGACCTGGTGGGTCCGGCCGTCGCGCAGCACGTGCTCACGTCGCTGCGGGAGAACCTCGGCGACCGCATCCCGGCGTCCGCCGGCCTGGCCAAGATCGTCGAGGACGGCACCCGAGTGGTGCTCGACGCGCCGGCCAAGGGCCTGCCCAAGCCGGTCGACCCGGCCATCCAGGAGTACTTCGGCCCCGCGCTCGACGCGGGTGAGCCCGGCCGGAACGGGCAGAGCGTGCTCGACGCCGACGGCGTGCTCGACTCGGTCCTCACGGCACTGACCACCGAGATCGGCCTCATGCTGGACGAGGGCGTCGTCCCCGGCCCGCAGCAGATCGACCTCGCGATGATCCTCGGTGCCGGGTGGGGCTTCCACACGGGCGGCATCACGCCGTACCTCGACCGCACCGGCTACAGCGAGAAGGTCCTGGGCAAGCGGTTCCTGCCCGACGGCGTGGCGAACGTCCCCGCGGCCCGGTAGGGCCCGGCCCGCGGCCGGGAACCCGGTCCGGCGAAGCCCGTTGAGCTCGTCTCGACGGGCTTCGCCGGCGGTGCGGCACGGCGGTCGTGGACAAGCGCTGACCTGCCGATATCCTGCCGCCCATGGCAACGACCAGCGACCAGCGGCGCCGGCGGTTCATCGTGTGCGGCGACGGGCCGCTGGCCTACCGGGTCACCTACGCGCTCAGCACCCGCTACCTGGGTGACGTCACGGTGGTCCTGCCGTACGCGGAGTCCAAGTACGGGTCGCGGCTGGCCGACATGGACCACGTCAGGATCCTGGAGGCCGCCCGTCCCGACGCCGCCGCGTTCACCGAGGCGGGCATCGGCGACGCCGACGCCGTCGCCCTCCTCGACCAGGACGACGGCGGCAACATCGAGATCGCGCTCCTGGTCCACGAGCTGCGCCCGGGCCTGCGCCTGGTGATCCGGTTCTTCGACGACGAGCTGGGCGCCGGGGTGGCGCAGCACCTGCCGAACTGCGACGTGCTGTCGGCGTCGAAGATCGCCGCACCGCAGCTCGTCGCCCTGGCGCTCGGCGAGGCCCGGCCGGTCGAGGTGCCGGGGATGAACCTCGTGGTGGCCACGCCGCACCAGAACCACGGCACCGAGGTCGTCACGCTGGCCGCCCTGGACGGCGCGGGCGACGCCGTCATGCTGCCGCCCCCCGGCCTGGAGCCCGAGATCCTGCTCGCCCGGAGCGCCACACCCGACGCCGGGCCACCTCCGGCGCCCCCGCGCAGCAACGGCCGGCTCTGGAAGTACCTGCGGCAGAACCTCAACCGTTACGTCTGGATCGCCATCGCGGCGCTCGGCGTGATCGTCGTCGCCGGCGCGGCCCTCATCTCGCTGGCCGAGGGCATCAGCGTGTGGACGGCGCTCTACCGCGTGATCCTCAACGCCCTGGTGGGGTCGGACCCCGTGCCAGAGGCGAGCGCCATGGCGCAGGTCGTGCAGGTGCTGCTCACCCTCGTCAGCGTCGCGGTCATCCCGCTGCTCACGGCGGCGCTCGTGGACGCGGCGATCCGTGCCCGGCTGGCCGCCACCAACTCCGGCCCCGGCACCGGCATGACCGGGCACGTGGTGGTCGTGGGGCTCGGGGACGTCGGCACCCGCGTGCTCGACACCCTCCTGCGCCGGCGGATCCCCGTGGTGGTCGTCGAGCGGGACGAGAACGCGCGCGGCGTGCCGTTCGCCCGCGACCACCACGTTCCCGTGGTGATCGGGGACGCGCGGCGCCCGGAGACGCTGCGCACCGCCTGCATCGGTGGCGCCCAGGCGATCATGACCCTGACCAGCGACGACGTCACCAACATCGGTATCACCATCGCGGCGCGCGGGATCGACCGGCCCGACGACATCGGTACCGTCCGCCCGCTGCTGCGCATGTTCGAGGAGGACTTCGCGCGCCGGGTGCAGGACATCATCCCCGGATCCCAGTCGCGCAGCGCGTCGGCGCTGTCGGCCCCGGCGTTCGCGGCGTCGGTCATGGGGCCGGAGGTGCTGGACACCGTCCCGTTCCGGGACCGCGTCCTGCTCGTGGCCGAGGTACCCATGCACGCGAAGGCCGAGCTCGAGAACAAGGTGGCGCGCGACGTCAGCGTGCCCGGCGAGGTGCACCTGCTCGCGCTGCGCCTGCCCCGGAAGGGCTTCGAGTCGGACATCGTCTCCGACCCCAGCCCCGGGTTCCCGCTGCACCACAGCTACCACCTGATCGTGATCGCCACCCGCACCGGGCTGACCAAGCTCCAGGCCCGGGCCGCGGCCCCCGCCTGAGGCACTGCCGGCTCGCCCGCACCCGCCGACCGGCCTGACGGAACAGGCCCGGATCGGCCCGTTCACCGGTCCACCGGGCGCATAGCGTCATGGTCATGCAGACCGGACTCAGCGTGCCGCAGGGCGCCGCGCTCACCCTCGGCGCCATGCTCGGCACCGGCGTCATCTCGCTCCCCGCCCTCGCCGCCGACGTGGCGGGCCCGGCCTCGCTGGTGGCGTGGGCGGCGCTCGTCCTCCTGTCGATCCCGCTCGCCACGACGTTCGCGGCCCTCGGGGCACGGCACCCCGACGGCGGCGGCGTGGCCACCTACGCCCGCCTCGCGTTCGGTGAGCGAGCGGCCACGATGGTGGGCTGGGCCTTCTACGCGACCATCGCGGTCGGCGCCCCGGCCGCGGCGGGCTTCGCGGGTGCCTACGTCGCCGACGCCACCGGCGGCGGGCCAGGGACCGCCCTGGCCACCACGGTCGCCATCATCGCGGTGTGCGCGACGATGAACTGGTTCGACCTGCGCGTGTCCGGCACGGCGCAGCTCGCGATCGCCGGGACGGTGGCGCTCCTGCTCGCCGTCGCCGTCGCCGTGGCGCTGCCGCACGCGCAGCCCGGCCACCTCGCGCCGTTCGCGCCGCACGGCTGGGGCGCGGTCGGCGCGGCGGCGGCGCTGCTGGTCTGGGCGTTCGCCGGGTGGGAGATCCTGGGCTCGCTGTCCGCGGAGTACCGGCGTCCGGCCCGCGACATCCCGCGCGCGACGGCGATCGCCGTTGCCGTCGTGGGAGCCCTGTACCTGGGCGTCGCCTTCGCCACGGTCACGGTGCTCGGTCCGACGCCGGGCCCCGCGCCGCTCTCGGACCTGCTGGTGCTCGGGTTCGGCGAGCAGGCACGGCCCGTGACCACGGTGCTCGCCGTCCTGCTGACCATCGGCGCGATCAACGTCTATTTCGCGGGCGGCAGCCGGATCGGCGCCGCCCTCGCCCGGGACGGTGGGCTCCCCGGCTGGCTGGCCGCGCGCCCGGACCGCCCGCCCCGCAGGTCCCTCGCCGTCCTCACGACGCTGGCCGTCGGGACGACGGCGGTGCTGGCCGCCCTGCACCTTCCCACCGACGCAGTGGTCCTCATGGCCTCCGCCACGTTCTCGCTGCTGTACCTGGTGGGCGCCGCTGCGGCCCTGCGGCTCCTGCCCCGCCGGAGCTTCGCCTGGTGGTGCGCGGCCGTGTCGCTGCTGGCCGCGCTCGGGCTGCTCGTCATGACCGGGCCGCACATGACTGGTCCGGTGCTCGCCGCGCTCGGCGGCCTCGCCTGGTCGACGTGGCGGCGACGCCGGGCGCGGACCGCGGCGGCCGTCACGGCGCCAGCAGACGACCCAGCACCTGAATGCCTGGCCGGATCGAGCCCGTGACCGCCCCGCCGATCCCGAGCACCACCCCGTCCCGGTGGGTACCCACCGCGAAGGCGGCGAGGGACTCGCACGCGACCGACCGCCGTCGGGCACGGGTCACCAGCGTCCGCGCGTCCACCGGGGAGTCCTCGGGCAGGTAGGCGGCGACGTGCAGGCCCGCCGCCGAGGGGACGGGCTCCACCGGCAGCTCCGCCAGCGCGTCCAGGAGGATCTCGTGCCGTTCCGCGTAGTGCGCCGAGGCCTTCCGGACGTGCCGGGCGAGCAGGCCGTCGTCGATGAAGCGCGCGAGCGCGGCCTGCACGTGCACGGCCCCGTGGCCGTCGGTGAGCTGGCGGGCCGCGAGCAGCGCGCCGCGCAGCGACGGCGGCGCCATCAGGTACCCGACGCGCAGGCCCGGCAGCAGCGACTTCGAGAAGGTGCCGACGTAGACCACGTGGCCGTCCCGGTCGAGGGCCTGCAAGGACTCCAGCGGACGGCGGGCGCGGCGGAACTCGCTGTCGTAGTCGTCCTCGATCACTGCCGCCCCGTGCCGCACGGCGTGGGTGAGCAGTGCTCGGCGCCGGGCGAGCGAGAGCGGCATCCCCAGGGGGAACTGGTGCGACGGGGTGGTGTAGACCAGGCGGGCTCGCGGCGGGATCCTGTCCACGACGAGGCCCTCCGCGTCGACGGGCACCGGCACCACTCGCGCCCCGTGCAGCGCGAAGAGCTCCCGCGCCTCGGGGTAGCCGGGGTCCTCCATGGCGACGACGTCCCCGGGCTCGAGCAGCACGCGGGCCACGAGGTCGAGGGCCTGCTGCGCGCCGGTCGTCGCGATCACGTCGTCCGGCCCCGCGTGGACCCCGCGGGAGCCGGCCACGTATCGGGCGACGGCCTCCCGGAACCGCGGCAGCCCCGCCGGGCCGGAGTAGGATCCGGCGGCCGGGCCGCCCGCGCGTGACTCCGCGGCCAGCAGGCGGCGCCAGGTGTCGAACGGGAAGAGGCCGGCGTCGGGGATGCCGACCCGGAAGTCGTGCTTGGGGACCGGCGCGTCGCCGCTCGTCGGGCGCACGGTCCAGTGCCAGCCCGCCCGCGGACGCAGCGCACCCGGGCTCCGGCGCCGCACGGGTGGCGTGTCGCTCGCGGCCGCCGTGGCGAACGTGCCCGAACCGGTCCGCGTCTCCAGGAAGCCCTCCGCCACGAGCCGCTCGTAGGCGTCCGTGACGCTCGCACGCGAGACCCCGAGGTCCCTGGCGAGGTCCCGGGTCGAGGGCAGCTGCTCCCCCGCCCGGACCCGGCCGGCGGTCAGGGCCGTGTGCAACGCGCGGTAGATCGCATCGGTACGTCCGGTGCGCTGGCTGAGGTCGACGGCGAGGTCCACTCGCCGATCATTGCTCATCCCGCCCAATTCCCTTTCCTTGGCGGGGCGGCAGCCGGTTGAATGTGTTCCGACATGACTACGTACTACACGTCCGACCAGCATTTCGGACACCTGAACATCATTCGCTTCTGCGGCCGCCCGTTCCCCGACGTCCTGACGATGAACACCCGGCTCGTGCAGCTCTGGAACGAGACGGTCACCGACGACGACACCGTCTGGGTGCTGGGCGACGTCGCCCTCGGCGCCCTCGGCGAGTCACTGGCCTGCATCGGGCGGCTGGCCGGGCGCAAGATCCTGGTACCGGGCAACCACGACCGCTGCTGGGAGGGCGAGCGCGCGCTGCGCAAGGGCGAGCCCGAGGCACGCGAGCGACGTCGGTCGGCCGCTCGGGAGCAGTACCTGGCCGCGGGTTTCGCGGAGATCCACGACCGGCCCGAGCCGGTGGTCCTGGGGGGACAGCGGGCCGCGCTGTCGCACTTTCCGTTCGAGGGCGACTCGCACGGCGCGGACCGGTTCGTCGAGTACCGGCCCGTCGACGACGGCGGTTGGGTGGTCCACGGCCACGTGCACGACACCTGGCGCCAGCGTGCGCGGCAGCTCAACGTCGGCGTCGACGCCTGGGGCGGGCGGCCCGTTCCCGCCGAGACCCTCGCGGGCCTGCTGGCCGACGGCCCTCGCGACCTGGAGCCGCTGGGCTGGTCCTGATCCGGACGGCCCTGGCATGACAAGAGCGCACGTTCTGAGGTGAGGAACGTACGCCCAGGCGTCGGGGTGCGCGGCGTCGCTGGTATGCGAGGCTCACGCACTGCGTCAGCGGAAGCGCCAAGGCGCCCGCCACGCGGGGTTCATGCGGATACGAGGGACTCCGAGTCGCGGTCCTCGCGGTCCGACTTGTAGGACGCGATCTCTGCTGCGTCGAACATGAGGTCCGCCCCGACCATGTGGTAGTCGATCTCACCTGCCTCGAGGAGATCGATGACGTGCAGCTTCGACACCCCCAGCAACCGCGCGGCTTCGAGCGCGGTCAGGTCCTCGTGCGGCCGGTTGACTTCTGTTTCCATTGTGATCTCGTTCACACGGCCAGTCTTGCGCGTCGATGCGGCCGGAGTCCAGTCGAATCGGTGCGAGTTTCGTTATCCAGCGATGATTCTTTTCTCCCCGAGACTTGCGATGCCGGTAATTGATCTCGCACACTGACGGCAGAGTGAGCGCAAGGGCGCGAAAGGTGTGACACGATGAGCGCCATTCCGCCGGTCCGGATCGTAACGCGGCGGTTTACCTGTCAATTGGCGGATCGAAACGATCCATCGCGCGCGAGGGGGATGGATGGCCGCGCCGTCCGCGGAGCCCGTACTGATTCCTGCCGTCAGTAGCATCTCTCCCGATCTGCAGTCGATTCTTGACATCAATCGCGCCGCCTATGACGTGCTCGCGGGCACGTACAGGGGCACAACCGAGGTCCGTCAAGAGAATGCCAAGAAATGGCTCACGCAGCGCCTGCCGCGGCTGAGCGCCGGCGCACATCCGACGGCCCTCGACATCGGCTGCGCGGACGGCACCCACTCCCGCGTCCTGTCCGCGCTCGGGTACGCGGTCACCGGCGTCGACTTCTCGGCACAGATGATCGCGGCGGCTCGCGAGCTGGCCCAGGACCCGACCCTGGCGAACCGACCGGTGCTGCTGCACGGTGAGTTCCTGGCAGGGCGGTACGTCGACGAGTCGGGTGCGGAGGCACCGCTCGACGGGTCGCTGTTCGACCTCGTCCTCGCCACCGCGTTCGTCCACCTCTTCCCGCCGGAGGCCGACGAGGATGCCGTGCGCAAGGTGCTCGCCCACGTCGCTCCGGGCGGGACGGCCCTGGTCTCCACGACCGCCGCCCTGGCCAACCGGCAGGGCGTCGAGTTCAAGGCGGGCGCGGACGGCCGGGTGACGCAACGCTGGCGGAACCACTACACGCTCGAGTACTTCGTGTGGCTCGTCGGCGAGGCCGCTCGCGACGTCTACGGCGCCAAGGTCCCGGTCCAGCCCTGGGTGGTCGTCGACCCGGACTCGGACGGAAAGCTCTGGATCGACGTCGTCGTGCACCGGCCGGCCTGATCACACCTCCTGGAAGCCCCGGTACACCGCGGTGCGGAGCTCGACCGCGTAGGGCTCGAGGGCCGGCATCCCGAGGCTCGCCGCCGCCGCGATCTCGGCCTCGACGTCGTACGGCACGCGGACGAACTGCAGCCCGAACGGCGCCCGGCCCGGCTCGTCGACCGCTCCCTCGAGGATCGCGTAGCTGGGGACCGGCTCGTCCAGGGGGTTGCCCACGCTGCCGACGTTGAACAGGGTGCGGCCGCGTTCTACCTCGACGAAGGCGTCGTGGATGTCGCCGTACCCGACCATGGACGGCACCGGCCCCTCCCCGGTCATCGCCGTGTTGACGAACATGCCGGCGAACTCCTCCGCCGTGTGCTTGGCGTGCACCCGCACGTGCGGGCTGGTCGCGGAGGCGTGGAACAGCCTGATGTGGCGGCCGCTGACCAGCAGGTCATGGCTCAGCGGCAGCGTCCTCAGCCAGTCCCGCTGGTCCGGGCGCAGCTCGTCGCGCCACCAGGTCATCTCGGCCGCCGATTCGTCGGTCCACACCGGCAGGTGGTCGTCCCAGTTGCCGCGGATATTGACGTCGCACACCTTGTCGCACCGGTCGACCGCGGCACTGCCGCGCGGCCCTTTTCCGACGAAGTCACCGAGATTGATGATCTGATCAACCCCGCGCGACTCGATGTCATCGAGCACCGCGTCAAGTGCGGTGAGGTTGCCGTGCACGTCGCTGATCAGGGCAATTTTCTCCAAAGGCACACCCCGGATAGTGCCACATCTCGGCTGGGCGTTATGCAGCGGCACCCGGGCGCTCGTCCTCCTCGCCCAGCGCCCGACCCTCGTCGCCGCGCCCCAGAGCCGGTGGACGGCGCTCGGCCGGCACCGGGTGCCCGACGGCAAGGGCCAGTGAGTGCAGTACGTGCTGCAGGATCGGCGGGTTGAGGTCGTCGTCGTCGTCGTACTGCGTCAGGCCGATACCGAGCCGCTCGATGGACTTGCGGTAGAGGTGGAACTCCACGTACCCGGAGGCCTCGGGGGTGCCCGGGTCCCGGATCGAGCCGCTGTACTGCACGGTGGTCCGGTAGGTGTGGATGCTCAGCTGGCCCCTGCCCTCCGCGTTGATCTGGCGGGCCAGCCCCTCCAGCCGGTCGTGCGCCTGGCGCACCTGCCCGATGAACGCCTCGTCCCGGTCGTAGTACCCGTCGATGGTCGCGGCGATCGCGGGCTGGTCGACGAGCCACTCCGGATCGACCTTGATGACGTCGACGTCCACCCCGCGGTTCACCATCGCCCAGATCAGGTTGGGGTCGCGCGCGACGCTCGTCATACCGAAGCCGAAGACGACCACCTGTCGCCGCGCGGCTCTCCAGATGTCGAGCGACGCGTTCCGGTGCTCGCGGTCAGCGCTCACCCACTCGATGCCCCGGTACTGCCGCAGCTCGTTCAGCAGGCGGGCCCGTTCCAGCTCGGCGTCCCGCTCCACCCGCTGACGGGCGGCGATGGTCTGCTCGAACAGGTACACGACGGCGATGACCACCGTCGCGACGGCCGTGCACCAGACGATCGGGATCGTCACCCGACGCGGCATCACATCGGGAACGAACGTCAGGACAAGGTTCGACGTCGCACCGAGCGCGACGACGAGGAGACTTCCCCGAGCCCAACCTTGCATGTGGACCACCCCCAGGAATCGCGCACGACCTGGTATCAATATTTCGATGCTAAGGCAACAAATCAGTCAAGTCCAGTTAATACCGGAGCATCGCTTTCGCCGGGCAACCACCGGAATCCTGCCGTCCCATCGCCGGAGAGTCCCGGTGTTCCCGCCAGCTCGTCAGCCTCGGCCCGTGCCCGTCGCGCCTCGTCGAACCGCTCCTGGTCGTGCTGCGCGAGCGCCAGCGTCCGCAGCGCCTCGGCCAGCCTCGGGCCGTATTCCGCCCTGCTCTGCGCGGCGAGGCCCCGCAGGAGCTGCACCGCCTCGCTCGCGGGCGCCACCGCCTCGTCACCGAGCTTGAGGACGGCGAGGACCGAGCTCAGGTTCAGCAGCGACTGCGCGAGCAGGGGCTGGTGGGCGCGCCGTTCGGCGCCGACTAGCTCGCGCCAGATCCTGGTCGCCTCGCGCACCACGTCGAGCGCGTCCTGCGCGCGGTCCAGCCGGACATGCGTGGCGCCGAGCGCCGACAGCGCCGCGGCGAGCTCCGGCACGTACCGTCGGGGATCGTCGGCGGTGAGCCGCCGCTGCACCTCGACCGCCTCCTGCTGCAGCACGCGGCCCTCGTCCCGCCTGCCGAGCTCGGAGAGCTGCGTGCCCAGCGCCTGGAGGGAGTGCGCGAGCCCCGCCAGGTACCGGCCGGGGTTCTCCTGGGCGGTCCTGCGCCGGATCTCGACGGCCTGCTCCAGGTACCGCAGCGATTCCTCGCCATGGCCACCGACCGTGAGCACGGTGCCCAGGACCTGCAGCGAGTCGCTCAGGCCCGGCAGGTGCTCGTCGGGGCCGACGGCGGCCAGGCGGCGCCGGAGCTGCAGCGACTCCACGGCGGCAGGCAGCGCCTCCGCGTCCCGGCCGAGCTCCAGCAGCCGCCGCGCCTCGTGCTCCGCGGACCGGGCCAGCATCCCGGCCAGCCGGCCGGGACGGCGGCCGGCGCGTTCCCGCAAGAGCCCTTCCGCCTCGTGACCCGGCCCGCGCCCGACCAGCGGCTGCCCCAGCTCCGCGCTCGTCAGTGCCAGGTCCGACTCCACCAGCGCCAGGTCGAGCGTGACCACACCGGGGCGGTCCGCGTCGATCAGGTGGAGCAGGTCGAGCGACTCCTGCGTGCACCGCAGCGCCTCCTGCGGCCGTCCCTGGCCGGACAGCGTGCCGCTGAGGCTCACGAGCAGGGCGGCCAGCCGCGGCCGGAACCGGTCCGGGTCGGACTCGGCCAGCTCCCGCACCAGGGCGACGGCTTGTCGCTCGTAGCGCTCGGCCTCCGCGGCGCGGCCCACATCGTCGAGCGCGGTCCCCGCGTCACGCAGGGCGTCGGCCCGGCGTGCGGCGTCCTCGGGCGAGGTGGCGGCGAGGGCACGCAGCGTCAGCTCGGCGCGCAGCTCGCCCAGCACGAGCGACGGGCGCGGGAGCGCTCCGGCGACCGAGCTCAACAGGTCACCGTCCTCCGGGAGCGCGGCGACCGCCGCACCGAGCTGGTCGAGGGCGAAGCCCAGGTCACCGGACCGTCCGTCGAGCCGGTCCACGACGAGCCCGGCGGTGCGCAGGGCGGCTCGCCGCGCCGCGGCAGCGTCCGCCCCGGCAGCGTCCGCCTCCGCAGCGCCCTCCCCTGCCAGGCATGCGCCCAGCAGCCCCGGCGTACCGGTCAGCTCGGCCAGCAGATGGGGGTCCACCAGTCGCCGGGACAGCGCGCGGTGCGGGTCGAGGCCGAGCAGCCACCGTGCGACGTCGCCCTCCGCGCCCGACCGCACGCCGGGGACGACGGTCGCGACGCGACGCACGAGGCGTTCGGCGGCGTCCGGCGTGCGTACCCCGGTGAGTGTCACGGCCGCGACCAGGCCGTCCATGGCTTCGGGGAGGAAGCCGCTCTCGCCGAGCACGCCGGTCTCCTCCGCCGAGCGGAACCAGGTCCAGCGCTCGTGCTCGAGCAGCTCGTCGAGGGCGTCGGACACGTCGACGGGCAGCACGCCGCGCTGCTGCCGCACCTGCGTGCGCATGACGGCGCAGAGCGCCGCCGCGTGCAGGTCGAGCATCCTGGCGCCACCGCCCACCGACGCGACGGCCACCCGCGGCGGGGCGATCCCGAGCGCCCGGGCGTACGGCTCCACGAACGCCACCACGAGCCGCGCGTCCACCTGCCCCGGAAGCACCTCGGCGGGCAGGTCGTCCCCGGCCCTGGCCGGCTCGAGCAGGGCGCGGACGGCCAGGTCGGCCGTGGTGAGCCGGCTGAGCCACTCCCCCGCGCCACGGGCGGTCAGCAGGACGCGGAGTGCTCCTGCGCGGTCTCGTGCCGCCGCGCGCAGCAGGTCAGCGAGCGCCGGGCCGCGCGTCTCGGCGTCGTCGATCAGCAGGAGCGCGGGGGCGCCGTCCGGCACGGCGGCCAGGGCGGCGGGCTCGGCGCCGTCGGGCACGTCGAGGCAGGTCCAGCCGGCGCGCGCCTGCCGGTGGGCCACCTCGCGGGCCAGGCGCGTCTTGCCGACGCCGCGCGGGCCGCTGATCAGCCGTACCGCTACCGCCTCCGGACCGCAGCACCAGTCGAGGAGCGATGCCAGCTCGGTGGTCCGCCCGACGAACGGCACGATGCGTCGTGCCGGCGCGAGCAGGCGCCCGGGTGACCCGGCGTGCGCGACGGCCGCGCCGGGCTGTGACGTCGACAAGGACACGACGCCAGTGAACCTCAATCCGGATCGAACCGGTTATCACACCCATATGGGCGCGCGCGGGCGGCTCATGGTGTGCGTCCGAGCCGCTCCTTCTCCTCCGCGAGGATGGTCCGCGACAGGGAGGTCTCCGAAGGCGCCGCCACGTCGACCGCGGACGGCGAGGCGTCGGTGATCTCGGACTGCCGGGCGAACTCCTCGAACAGTGCGGACTTGGACCCGAGGATCTCCATCATCCGCTGGTCCACGGAGTGCTCGACCAGGAGCCGGTGCACCTGGACGGTACGGGTCTGGCCCATGCGGTGCGCGCGGGCGACTGCCTGCGCCTCGATGGTGGGTTTGACCTGGGGCTCGCAGAAGATGACGACGCTCGCGGCCTGCACGTTCAGCCCGACCCCGCCCGCGGTGATCTGGCTGACCAGCACCGCCGGGCCGCCGGGCCGGGACAGCGCGTCCACCATGGCCTGGCGGTCGGGTACTGGCACGGAGCCGGTCAGCGGGCCGACCGCCAGCTCGCCGAGCAGGTCCATGACCTGCTCGAGGACCGTCAGGAAGTAGGAGAAGACGATGACGCGGCGGCCGCCGTCGACAGCCTCGGTGACCAGCTCGCGCAGGCGCACGAGCTTCGCGGACTCGTCGGTGTCGGACACCGCGAACGCGGCCCGCCGCATCGCCATGAAGTTTCCGGCCAGGACGGCGTCGCGGTAGGCAGCGCCGTCGACCGGGCCGAACTGCTCCCACTCCTCGACCTGCACCACCTCGGGCAGCTCGGTGAGCACGTCCTCCTGGTTGCGCCGCAGGTAGGCCGGCGCGACGATCCGGCGGAAGGCCTTCGCCCCGGACAGGCCGGCGTTGGGGTCGAGCTGTGCCGCCACCTCCGGCTGCAGGTAGCCGACCATGTTCTTGAACTCGGCGACCTTGTTCTCCATCGGCGTGCCGGACAGGAACAGGACCCGGTCGGACCGGTCGGCCCAGCGCCGCACCTCGCGGCCCCGGATGGTCTCGGGGTTCTTCACGTAGTGCGCCTCGTCGACGACCAGGAGCGCGGGCGTCAGGTCGTACGGGAGGTCGAGCCTGCCCAGCACCTCGAACGTCGTGATCGCCACACCGCCGTCGTCGAGCCAGGCCGCGGCGGTCTTCTCCCGGTCGTTGCCGTGCATCACCACGGCCGTCAGGCCGGAGTGCTGCTCCACCTCGCGCTTCCAGTTGGTAACGACGCTCGCCGGGCACACGACGAGGACGTGCGTGCCGCCGGTGGCCACGAGGTGTGCGGCGACCGCTATGGACTGCATGGTCTTGCCGAGGCCCATCTCGTCGCCGAGGATCGTGCGCCGCTGGACCAGCGCGTACCTGGCGCCGAACTGCTGGTAGCCGCGCAGGTTCGCGCGCAGCAGGGTGCGGTCCAGCGGCTGCGCCTCGACCCGCCGCACGACGTCGGCGGGCAGGCCGCCCTCGGCCGCCTCGTGGTCGTCGCCCAGGTCGACCACCTGCGACAGCAGGCCGTAGTACTCGGCGGACCGGGCCTCGAAGTCCGCCCACACCTGAGCACCCTCCGGCGGCTGCCCGACGGCGGCGCGCACCGCCCGCGCATCCTCGGTCAGGCGCGCGGTGCTCACCTGCTCCGCGAGCGCGGAGACCGCCGCGCAGGCGGCGGCCTTACGGCCGGCAGGCGCCACGAGGCCCCGCCAGAAGCTCGTGGCGAGGGCTGCGGGCTCCAGGTGGCCGGGGACGACGGCGGAGACCCGGCGCGCCTCGTCCAGGTGCCGGTGCCGGGCGTCGGTGGCCAGCCCGAACGCGTACAGCGCCTGGACGAGCACCGTGGCGTACGGGTCATCGGGGTCGACGTCGATGCGGAACCGCAGGTCGGCGTCGACATCGGCGGCCAGCTCGCGGGCCGCGGCGGTGGCGAGCTTCGCGGTTCCCGCGCCGATGCCCGCCTCGACGAGCCGGTCGGTGCCCGCGACGAGCACCTGGGTGACCTGGGTGAACCCGGCCTTCTCCAGGACGGCCACCCGGAGCTTCTTGCGCCGCTCCTCCAGGGCCGTGACGCCGACGGTGCGCAGGCCGGCGTGGACGCGCACCTCGCGCGTGGCCGTGTAGGCGTCGCGGACGCGCTCGCGCAGGCCGACGTCGGCGGTGGTGAGGAGCCGGGCGTCGTCGAGCAGTGCCCGGGCCTGCTCCACGACGCGGCGGGCCGCGCGCGCCTTCCAGGGCCGGGGCGGGCCGACGGGGGCGTCTGCAGGGCGCGGGACGGCGGGGGCGTCTGCGGGGCTGGGGAGGGTCGTCTGCTCGGTCATGGCGCTGCGAGCGTACCGGGATGGTGTGACATGCCCCATTTGCGAAGCCGCAGCCGAACCCTGTCCGAGGATCGCGCGTCCCGCCTATGTTGAGTCCATGACCAACCAGCGAAGCAGCCGGCCGAGCAGGTACGGCGGGACCACCGTCACCACCGTCGAGGAGCTCCGCGGGATCGTCCCTCCCCCGCTCAGCACGGCAGAGGGCAAGGTCCGTCCCGCGCTGCACGACCTCGACCGGCAGTGGCTCGCGGCGTCGCCACTGTGCCTGGTCGCGACGTCGGACGCCGAGGGCAACCTCGACGTCTCCCCCAAGGGCGACCCGGCGGGCTCGCTGGTACGCATCCTGGACGACCGCACCATCGCGATCCCCGAGCGGCCCGGCAACCGCCGCCTCGACGGCTACCTCAACGTGCTCGCCAACCCGCACGTCGGCCTCGTCTTCGTGATCCCGGGCCGCGGCGACACGCTGCGGGTCAACGGCTCGGCCCGCATCGTGCGCGACGCGCCCTACCTCGCCGAGCTCCAGGTGCGCCGCAACGTCCCGACGCTGGCGCTGGAGGTCGACATCTCCGAGGTCTTCCACCACTGCTCCAAGGCGTTCCTGCGCGCCAACGCCTGGGACCCCGACACGTGGGACCTGGAGACCGTGCCCCGGCGCGCCGTGCTCGCGCACGCCCTCGAGCGGCAGCACCAGACGCTCGAGCAGGTCGACGCGCACTACGGCCCCCAGTACGCCGACACGATCTACGGCTGAGGCGCCCCCGGATCCGGATCCGGATCCGGATCCATCTGGAGCATCGCCCGGACCGGCGCGACACCCTCCAACGTGACGTCGAGCCGGTGCACGTCAGGCCGTACGTGCCACATCGCGCGCGCCATGCGGTAGCGGTTCTCCGTGGCGGGCTCGCCCGTGCGCTCCCTCAGTACGACGCCGTTCGGGGCGTAGCCGAGCGCCCGCGTCACGCCGTTGGACTCGGGGTTGTCCTCGAACGACTCGGTCGTCGCCTCCAGCGCGTCGAACCCGTCGAACAGCAGGTGCAGGGCCATCAGCCGCATCCGCTTGCCGATGCCCTGGCCGTGGTGCTCCAGGCCGAGCCACGAACCGGTCACGGCCGACCGGGTCACGCCGAACGCCGTGGCGCTCACGCTCTGGATCCCGATCGGCTCGCCGCTGCGGAACACCGCGAGCTCGAGCGCCCAGGCCTCCGGCGACACCCTGCCCCGCGACGTCCAGTGGTACTGCAGGATCCCCCTGCGCACCTGGTCCGGCTCGCCGACGTTCCACGCCACGAGGAACGGCCGCCGCTCCGGCGGGTGGATACCGGCGACGACGACGTCGGCCAGGCGAAGGAGATCGGCGTCGTCCGGCAGGCGCAGCTCGAGATCGCCGCAGGCGACCCGGAGGCCGAAGGTCGGGAAGGCGCTGGCGAGGTCCATGCGCCTACCGTTCCCGTTGCCACGGTCCCGGACAACTTGATTTCCGCTCCGCCGGAGCTCGCCGGGAGTAGCGGGCGCGAGCGGGCGCGAGCGGGCGCGAGCGGGCGCGAGCGGGTGAATTCCGGGGCCTTTCCTTGGCGACGCACCGGGCCCCCGGCACGATGCCAGCATGACCACACCGCCTCCTGGACCGGGGCACGGCTTCGCCGCCGGTCCCACCCCGCCGCCCCCCGCCGCAGGCGCGCAGTACGGATATCCCGCTCAGTACCCGCCAGCGCCCCGGCCGCGGAAGACCGGCCCCAAGGTGCTCACCTTCACCGGCGCCGCGATCCTGGTGGCAGGTCTAGTCGCAGGCATCGTGGGCGTCGCTGGAGCCGCCGGCGGGATCGCGGACCTGCTCCCGACGGACCTCGTCACCACCGACGGCACCGCGGGCAGCGACGCCATCGCACTCGGGGCGAGCACCGAACCCTTGGCCTTCGACGTGCCGGACGAGGGCGCGTACCTGGTCTTCGAGGTCTCGCAGGGCCAGTCGGCCCGGCTGCCCGTCTCGGCGGTGACCGCGGAGGGGCCGACCGGATCGGTGGGTATCGAGCCGCCGGACCAGACCGGTGCCCTGCCGACCAACGGCTGGTCCGTCTTCCCCGTCGGGGTGCTCGTTCCCCAGGAGACCGGCCCGCACACGCTCGTCGTCGCCGAGGCGGTGGCGTCCGCCGACGTCAGCCTCGCCGTGAGCGCGCCCATCAACGTGGACCACGTCGAGGGGATCGGCGGCAGCAGCCTCATCGCCCTGTTCGGATTCCTCGTCGGCGGACTCGGCTTCCTGCTCCTCGTCGCCGGGATCATCTGGTGGGCGGTCGCCAAGAAGTGAGGCCTCGCGGCCGGGCCGGCTCAGCCGGGGCCGGATCGGGCCGCGGGGCAGGCCAGGCCGACCCTGCCCTGCCTGCCCCTGCCTGACGTATACCCGGGCGAGGGGTGCCAGGTAGCGCGGATTTCGTTCACCTGAGCCACGAGCAGTTCAGCACACCTGATCGGTTCAGCCAGTGCGAAATAGGCGGCGCTCAGGTGAACGAAGTTCACCGGGTCCGGCACTCCTCGTCCGGGTATACCTGACCCCCGCGCTCCCGCGCTCTCATCCCCGCAACCTCAACCCGCACGCTCGCCCCGGCACGCTCACCCGGCACGGCGGCCCGCACGCTCACCCCGCACGGCAGCCCAGACCTCCAGCCCTGTGGACAGCCGCGGACCGCCGGCCGGCGTAGGCGCCACGCTGGTCACATGGCACGCACCAACTACGACCCGCTGGACCTCGATCCGATCTTCGACGGCACCCTCGATCCCGACATCGACGACGCGGACGGTCCCGTGGTCCACCGCCCCCGGCCGGCACCCACCCTGTCCCGCGACGGTCTCGCCCGACTGTGCGCGGCGGCCATCCGCTTCGAGGCCGCCCGCCGGGGCCTCAGCCAGCAGCAGATCGCTGCCGAGGTCGGGCTGTCCAGAGCCGCGGTCTCCGACCGGTTCCGCGGGCGGACTCCCTGGACGCTGGACCAGGTCGGCGTGATCGCCGAGCTGTTCGGCTGCGACCCCTCCGTGCTCGTCAACGAGCCACGCAGGCCCGTGCGGGACGTGGCCGGGAACTACGGGAGCTGGTGAGCACCCCGCGCCGGGGCGCAGCCGGCCTCGGGGCGCAGCCGGCCTCGGGGCGCAGCCGGCCCCAGCTCATTCCAGCGTCGCGTCCGCCGCACGCCGCGCGACCGCCGCGAGGTCACCGCCGGCCTCGGCCGCCCAGGAACGCTGGCGCGTCGCGCCGTCCCCGCCGGACCACAGACCGCCCAGCAGCTCGGTGACGGCGTCGAGGTCGTCCAGGTCCACCAGGGCCTCGCGCACGTGGTCCACCAGCGCGCCGACGACGTCGTGCGCCGGAGCCGGGCGCCAGGTCCGTGGGTCCACGAGGTCACCGCCGAGGCCTGAGCGGCCCGCCCGCCAGAGCGCGGTGCGCAGGACCTCGACCGGCACGTCGGGCGCCGGGGAGTCCGCCGCGCGAGCAGCCGTCTCCACGAGCCCGCGGGCCAGCGCGGCCAGCAGGGTCGCCGTGTCAGCGGAGAGGCAGACGTCGGCGACCCGGATCTCGACGGTGGGATAGCGCGCCGACAGGCGGGCGTCGAAGTAGATCATCCCCTCGTCCAGGATGGTGCCGGTCGCGACCAGGCCCTCGACGGCCGCGTGATACGCCTCCGGGGTGCCGAAGTGCCGCGTCGGTCCCGCCGTGTGCCAGCGGGACCAGACCTGGGAGCGAAAGCTCGCGTACCCGGAGTCGACGCCCATCCAGTACGGCGAGTTCGCCGACAGTGCCAGCAGGGGTGCGAGCCATGGCCCGATACGGTCCAGCACCGCGACACCCTCGGTGTCGTCGGCCACCGCGACGTGCACGTGGCAACCGCTGGTGAGCTGCTCGCGGGCGGTCAGCCCGAACTCCGCCCGCGCGGAGAGGTAACGGAGCTTGTCCACCGTCGTGCCGTCGAGGGCCAACGGCGAGGTGGCGAGCGCCGCCACACGGGCGCCGTGCCGGTCCGCTGCCGCTTGTGCGCCGGCCCGGCCCTCCCGGATCGCGGTGGCGATCTCCTTGAGCGTGGAGCGTGGCGGCGTGGCCGTCTCGAGCTGCTCCTCCATGAGCTCGTGCTCGAGCGGACCGTCGGCCGGCTCCGCGCTGCCGAGCACGTCCCGGGCCCGCGGGACCGGGGTCCCGTCGTGCCCGACAAGCATCAGCTCCTCCTCGACGCCGACCGAGCGTGCCCGCTCCGTCACAGCAGCGCCAGGGCGGCCAGCGCGTCACGCGTGGCGTCCGCCGCCGTCATCCGCTGCGCACGGACGATGTGGTCACGGCTCGCGTGGTCGAGGAACGCCACCGGCAGCCCGACGTGCACCTGCGGCGCGCTGATGCCCTGCTCCCCTGCGCGCTGCGCGAGCATGTCGCCCACACCGCCGTCGACCACGCCGTCCTCCAGCGTGACCACCAGGTCGTGCTCGCCGCAGAGCTTGACCAGGTTCTCCGGGATCGGCAGCACCCAGGTCGGCGACGCGACGGTCACCTCGACGCCGTGCGCCGCGAGCGCCGCGCCGGTCTCCATGGCGCAGCCCGTCATGGCACCCACGCCGACGACTAGCACCCGCCGCGCCGTCTTCCCGCCCTCGCTCGGGACCCCGCCGCCCCCGCTCGTCGAGCCTGTCGAGACCTCGAACCGCCCCACCACGTCCACCCCGTCGAGCTCCTCGAGGGCCGGGATGTCGTCGCCGAGCGCCCCCTTCGGGTACCGCACCACGGTGGGCGCGTCGTCGACGTCGACGGCCGCGCGCAGGGCGGCGCGCAGGGTCGTCTCGTCGCGGGGTGCCGCCAGGCGCAGGCCGGGCACGATCCGCAGCATCGCCATGTCCCACATGCCGTTGTGGCTGGCGCCGTCGTCGCCGGTGATGCCTGCACGGTCGAGCACGAAGGTGACGCCGGCCTTGTGGAGCGCCACGTCCATGAGCACCTGGTCGAACGCCCGGTTCAGGAACGTCGCGTAGACGGCGACGACGGGGTGCAGCCCCGCGAAGGCCATGCCGGCGGCCGACGTCGCGGCGTGCTGCTCGGCGATGCCGACGTCGAAGGTGCGCTCCGGGAACTGCTGCTGGAACGGCGCAAGCCCGACGGGGTGCAGCATGGCCGCGGTGATGGCGACGACGTCGGAGCGGCGGCGGCCGATCTGCACGATCTCGTCCGCGAAGACCTTGGTCCAGCCGAACCGGCTGGGCGCGACGGGCAGCCCGGTCTCGGGGTGGATCGCGCCGACCGAGTGGAACCGGTCCGCGATGTCCTCCTCGGCGGGGGTGTAGCCGCGGCCCTTCTCGGTGATCGCGTGCACGATCACGGGGCGGCCGAACGCCTTGGCGCGGCCGAGCGCCCGTTCGAGCGCCTCGGTGTCGTGGCCGTCGACGGGGCCGATGTACTTGATGCCGAGGTCCTCGAACAGGCCCTGCGGCGCCACGACGTCCTTGAGGCCCTTCTTCAGGCCGTGCAGCCAGCGCCAGGCGAACCGCCCGGGCGCGCCGGAGCGGTGCAGGGCGCGCGTGCCCCAGCTGAGGAACGCCTCGTAGCCGCTGGTGGTGCGCAGCGTGTCGAGGTGGTTGGCGAGCCCGCCGATGGTCGGCGAGTACGAGCGGCCGTTGTCGTTGACGACGACCACGAGCCTGCGGTCGCGGCTCTCGGCGATGTTGTTCAGCGCCTCCCAGGCCATGCCGCCGGTGAGCGCGCCGTCGCCGATGACGGCGACCACGTGGTCGTCCTTGCCGCGTACCTGGTTGGCCTTGGCGATGCCGTCCGCCCAGGACAGGGCGGTGGAGGCGTGCGAGTTCTCGACGATGTCGTGCGCGGACTCGGAGCGGCTGGGATAGCCGGACATGCCGCCGCGCTTGCGCAGCTCGGAGAAGTCCTGGCGGCCGGTGAGCAGCTTGTGCACGTAGGCCTGGTGGCCGGTGTCGAACACGATGGAGTCACGTGGCGAGTCGAAGACCCGGTGCATGGCGATCGTCAGCTCGACGACGCCGAGGTTGGGGCCGAGGTGGCCACCCGTGCGCGAGACGCTCTCCACGAGGAATCTGCGGATCTCCTCGGCGAGCTCCGGCATCTGGCCGGGCGTCATCGCCCGGACGTCCTTGGGCGAACGAATGTCGCTCAGCAGCCCCATGCTCGTCCTTTCGTCGTGCCCCCAGCGGGGGAATCGGGGCCCCACTCTAAGGGGCGCCGACCTCTCCACTGTGCCACGAGAGCCTCGTCTCCCACGCCTGTCTGCGATACCTCCACAACGATGTGGCCGGACTCATATGCAGGGCGGGAAGAACTCCTTACCCTTGGTGAACGTGCGCTTCCTCCCCGAGCAGAGCCCTGCCACCGACCTCACCTACGGCGACGTCTTCCTCGTCCCGTCCCGCTCGGACGTCACGTCGCGGTTCGACGTGGACCTCGCGTCCGACGACGGAACCGGCACCACGATCCCCGTGGTCGTCGCGAACATGACCGCCGTGGCGGGTCGCCGCATGGCGGAGACCGTCGCACGGCGCGGCGGTCTGGCGATCATCCCGCAGGACGTCCCCGCCGACGTCGTCGCCGGCGTGGTCGCGGACGTCAAGGCCAAGGACCCCGTCATCGAGACGCCGGTGGTCGTCTCCCCGCACGACACCGTGCACAGCGTGCTGAACCTGCTGGGCAAGCGCTCGCACGGGGCCGCCGTCGTCGTGGAGGACGACCGGCCCGTCGGCGTCGTGACCGAGTCGGACTGCACCGACGTCGACCGGTTCACCCGGGTCGCCGAGGTGATGTCGGCGGAGCCCCGGCTGCTGGACGCCGCTCTCCTGGACGGCCCGGGCGGGCTGGAGGCGGCCTTCGACGTGCTGCACTCCGCGCGCCTCGACCTGGCACCCGTGGTGCGCGACGGACGGCTCGCCGGGGTGCTGACCCGCAAGGGCGCGCTGCGCTCGTCGATCTACGGTCCGGCCCTCGACGCGTCGGGGGCGCTGCGCATCGGTGCAGCGGTCGGGATCAACGGCGATGTCGCCACGAAGGCGAAGGACCTGCTCGCCGCGGGCGTGGACGTGCTCGTGGTCGACACGGCGCACGGTCACCAGGCCAAGATGCTCGCCGCGCTGGAGGCCGTCCGGTCGGTGGGCCCGACGGTGCCGGTGGTGGCGGGCAACGTCGTCACCGCGGACGGTGTGCGGGACCTGGTGGCCGCCGGCGCCGACATCCTCAAGGTCGGCGTGGGCCCCGGCGCGATGTGCACCACGCGCATGCAGACCGGCGTCGGGCGGCCGCAGTTCTCCGCGGTCCTGGAGTGCGCGGCCGCCGCGCGCGAGCTCGGCAAGCACGTGTGGGCCGACGGCGGCGTGCGCCACCCCCGCGACGTCGCCCTGGCCCTGGCCGCCGGCGCGTCGCAGGTGATGGTCGGCTCCTGGTTCGCCGGCACGTACGAGTCGCCCGGCGACCTGAAGTCCGACGGCACCGGCCGGCTCTACAAGGACTCGTTCGGGATGGCCTCGGCCCGGGCGGTCGCGGCCCGCAACTCCGGTGCGGGGACGGCGTTCGCCCGGGCACGCAAGGCTCTGTACGAGGAGGGCATCTCCACCGGCAAGATGTACCTCGACCCCGCGCGGCCGGGCGTCGAGGACCTGCTCGACGAGATCACGTCGGGCCTGCGGTCCTCGTGCACCTACGCCGGAGCCCGCTCGCTGGCCGAGTTCTCGGAGCGTGCCGTGGTGGGCATCCAGTCGGCCGCGGGCTACCAGGAGGGCATGCCGCAGGCCACGAGCTGGTGACCCGCCCCTGACCGGAGCGGGGTCAGCCGACGATCACCAGGCGCCGCGTCGGGCGGGTCAGCGCTACGTAGAGGTCGCGCTCACCGCCCGGCCGGGCGGTCCGGATGCCCTCGGGGTCGGCGACCACCACGGCGTCGAACTCCAGGCCACGCACCTGGGAGACGGGCACCACGCGGACGCCAGTACCGTCCAGCGCGCCCGCGATCCCGCCGACCGCACCGTCCGCGGCGACGACGGCGACCAGCGCGTCGGGATCGGCCGCCGTCTCCGACCGCACTTCCGCGACGACGGCGCCCGCCAGGTCGCCGTCCGCTGCCCGACGGCGGGGCTCGTCCCCGTTCCGGACGGCACGGCTCGGCGGCTGGTGCGGGGCGATCCGGGTCAGCAGCGGGGCCGCCTCCGCCAGGATCTCGGCGGTGGTGCGGTAGCAGACCGTCAGGGTGCGCACGTCGGCGCGCCGGGCCAGGTCGCCGCCCAGCGCGTCGGCCCAGGAGCTCGCGCCGGTCGCCGGGCCGGCCTGCGCCAGGTCGCCGACCACCGTCATGGACCGGGCCGGGCAGCGGCGCAGCACCGAACGCCACTGCATCGGCGTCAGCTCCTGGGCCTCGTCCACCACCACGTGGCCGTAGATCTTGGCCGGCGGGCCGTTCAGCAGGTGCTCGGCCTCGTCGAGCAGCGGCAGGTGCGCCGAGGTCCACGCGCCGTCCGCCTCCACGGCCAGCACCGGGTGCTCGTCGAGCACGTCCAGCACGACGTCGCCGGCGGTGAGGCGCGGCCAGGCGGACTCGACCGCCTGTTCCAGGGAGAGGTCGTCGAGGAGCTCGGCCCGCAGCGCGCCGGGGTCGAGCTCCGCCACGGCCGCGGCATGTCCGAAGGCGCCGCCCTCGTCGGGGCCGAAGCCCAACTTCTCCAGGTCCTTGGCCGCGGCCCGGTCGACGTCCACGCCGCCGGTGAGCACCTCGATGTCCTCGTCGAGCTTCGCGAGCAGCACGCGGGCGCGAGCCTGGACCTCGTCGGCCACGAAGTCCACGACCAGGTCCTTGAACAGGGCCCTGGCCCGGTTGTGCGGCAGGCTGCTGCCGGCGGCCGTCTCGCGGGCCTCGGCGAGGGCGTGCTCGTCGAGCGTGACCGCGTCACCGTCGACGACCACGGCGAGGGTGCCGGACGGCGCCTGGTACCGCCGCACGGCCTCGGCGAGCCGGTCGGCGAGCCGGACGTCGCCGGCGGCGCGGCGCAGCTCGTACCCCGCGCCGGGAGGCGTGTCCAGGCCGAGGGCGTCGGCGACGAGCCGGTCGGCGGTGCTCATCGCGACGTCGTTCTCGCCGAGGGACGGCAGGACCTCCGCGATGTAGTCGAGGAAGCGCGAGCCCGGGCCGAGCACGAGCACGCCGTCGGTCCTGGCCTCGTCGAACCCCGCGAGGACGTAGGCGGCGCGGTGCAGGGCGACCACCGTCTTGCCGGTGCCGGGTCCCCCCTCCACCACGGTGACGCCGCGGTGCGCGGAACGGATGATCGCGTCCTGCTCGGCCTGGAGCGTGGAGACGACGTCCCGCATCCGGCCGGTGCGCCGTGCGCTGATCGCCGCGAGGAGCGGCCCGTCGCCGATGACGTCGTGGGGCCCCGGCTCGGCGCCGTCCAGGATCTCGTCGCTGACCCGTGCGACCTTGCGCCCGTCCAGGCCCAGGTGCCTGCGCCGGTGCAGCCCCATCGGGTGGGCAGCGGTGGCGGCGTAGAACGGGCGGGCGGCGTCGGCGCGCCAGTCGACGAGCAGCTGGTCGTCGCCGTCGCTCAGACCGGTGCGGCCGATGTGCAGCGAGCGGCCGTCGGCGTGGTCGATCCGGCCGAAGCAGAGGTGGTGCTCGGCTGCGTCGAGGGTGCGCGCCCGGCGGGTGAGCATGCCGACGCGCACCTCGCGGGTGAACGCCTCCTCCGGGTCGGTCGACGAGGTGCGTACAGCGGAGTCCAGGTCCGCACGGACACGCGTGACCTCAGCGTCGAGCCTGGCGTACAGGCCATCGACGTACTCCTGCTCGGTGGACTGCTCGGTCTGGCGTTGCTGCACCGGGTCTCCTCGTGGTCGGGCCTGATGTCAACGCGGACGGTTCGCAGAACGTTCCTGGGGTCGCACCGCGCCCGGAGCGTGCCCCGAGTGCCCGCTCGCGTACACGTACCGGTACTCGCCGAAGCCGATCATCGACGTGCCGAACATGCGCGGCGCCTCGCCCGTGACGCGTTCCATGAGGTCGCACAGCGTCCGTGCGTCCCGCTGCCGGACGGCGGGCGTCACCGCGTCGAGGTAGGCGGCGGGGCCGCCGTCGGTCCAGGTGGTGGCCATGCTCCAGTATGGGCACACCGGTACCGTTGACCGCCCACCCAGCACAGGAACAAGGAGGCCGCCGTGGTCGCCGCCGACCTCGACGTCACCGTCGACCTCACCCGAGCGCTCCTGAAGGAGCAGCACCCCGACCTCGCCGACCTGCCGCTCGATCTCGTGGCGAACGGATGGGACAACGTCATGGTCCGGCTGGGCGACGACCTCGCCCTGCGCCTCCCCCGACGCGAGCTCGGGGGCCAGCTCCTGCGCAACGAGCACCGCGTGCTGCCGCTGCTCGCCCCGCTGCTGCCCGTCCCCGTCCCGGCTCCCGTCCGGATCGGCTCACCCAGCCCGGCGCTCGGCTACCCGTGGCCGTGGGGTGTCGTGCGGTGGGCCGACGGCGTCCCTGCGGCCACCGTCCCGGCCGCGGAGCGCACGCCGTGGGCCGAGCACCTGGCACGGGTCTTCGTGGCGCTGCACCAGCCGGCGCCCGAGGACGCCCCGGGGAACAGGTTCCGCGGCATCCCGGTCGCGGAGCGGTCGGCGACCTTCGACGACCGCCTCGCCCTGCTCCCGGAGCGGCTGCACCGCCGCGCCCGCGACCTGTGGGCCTCCGCTGCGGACGCCCCCGGGTACGACGGCGTCCCCGTGTGGCTGCACGGCGACCCGCACCCCGCCAACCTGGTGGCCGACGGCGACCGGCTCTCCGCCGTCATCGACTTCGGCGACGTGACCAGCGGCGACCCGGCGTCGGACCTGGGCGCGATGTGGCTGACCTTCGACGCGGAGGGCCGGGACCGCTTCCGCCGCGTGGTCGACACGCACGCGTGCGACGGGCGCGGCTGGGACGCCGGGATGTGGCGCAGGGCGCAGGGCTGGGCCCTGCTGTACACGACCATCTGCTTCTCCTACCCCGACACGCACCCGATCATGGTCGGCGTCGGGGAGCACGCGGTCGAGCAGCTCTTCGGCTGATTCGGCGCGTCAGAACCGCACGGCGGTCGTGTTCGCCCCGCACACCAGCACAGCCACCCGCTCCCCCGGCCGCGGCACGTAGGCACCGGACAGGAGCGCGGAGAGCGCCGCCGCGCCGCCGGGCTCGGTCACCACCCGGGCCGTCTCCCAGAGGGAGGCCTGGGCGGAGGCGATGGCGTCGTCGGTGACCAGCACCGACTCGGCGACGAACCGCTGGGCGATCGGGAACATGTGCCGCCCCACCTGCTTCGGCGCCAGCGAGTCGGCGGCGATGCCCTCGGTCGGCGCGTCGACCGGCTCGCCGGCCGCGAGCGCCCGGTGCAGGGTCGGCGCACCCTCAGGCTCGACGGCGACGACCTTGACGTCGCCGCGGAACCAGGCGGCGAGGCCGCCGATCAGCCCGCCGCCGCCCACGGCGACGAGCAGGGTGTCGAGGTCGGGCAGGTCCTGGCCGATCTCCACCCCGAGCGTGCCCTGCCCGATCAGGGTCTCGGGCTGGTCGTACGCGTGGACGGTCAGGGCGCCGGTGCCCGCGACGAACTCCTCGCTCGCGGCGAGCGCGTCGGCGTAGCGGTCGCCGCCCACGACGAGCTTGGCGCCGTACCCGCGGATGCGGTCGGCCTTGGCCGACGAGGTCACGCCGGGCACGAAGATCGTCGCGGGAATCCCGAGCCGGGCGGCGGCGTAGGCGACCGCGGCCCCGTGGTTGCCGCCCGAGGCGGCGACCACGCCGGCGTCGGGCACGTCGCAGGTCAGGAGGTTCGTGAACGCGCCGCGTGCCTTGAACGAGCCGGAGTGCTGCAGGCACTCTAGCTTGAGCGCGACGGGGTGCGCGGGCCGGCCGAAGTCGGCCAGGTCGGCCTCCAGCACGGGGGTGTGCCGGACGTGCGGGCGGATCAGCTGCTCCGCGGCGCGGATGGCTTCGCGGGTCACCTCGGTCATCGGTTGCTCCTTGGTGCGTCAGCGGTGAGCGTCATGGCTCTGCGCATCTTCGCGTGAGCCTGCGGTTCCGCTTCGGGCGGGTGCCTCGTTCCTCGGCCCCACCCTGCGCTGCACCTCCGGCTCACGCGATCCCCAGCTCCTTGGTGCGGTCCCAGTCCTCGGTCCAGCCGAGCTGGTCGAACATCGCGTCCAGCACCCCGGCGGTGAACCCCCACACGAGGTGGGTGACGTCGCCGTCGTGCACGTGGAAGCCCGGGCCGCGCCAGGTCTGGTTGCCGCGGCGCGCGACGACGGTGAAGCGGTTGGCGGGGTCCAGCAGGTCGGCCACGGGGGCGCGGAAGACGTGCGCGGACTCGGCGACGTCGACGACGCGCACGGGTGTGGGGCGGGCCCACCAGCCGAGGACCGGCGTCACGACGTGGTTGCTGACCGGCATCGGCAGCTCGTCGAAGGCGCCGAGCACCTCGATGCCGGACGGGTCGAGCCCGGTCTCCTCGACGGCTTCGCGCAGGGCTGCCGTGACGGCGTCCTCCCCGTCGTCGGCGCGGCCGCCGGGGAAGGCCACCTGGCCCGCGTGGCTGCGCAGGGTGGCCGCGCGCGCGAGGAGCAGGACGTCGAGGTCGGCGGGCACCGCGAGGTCGTGGTCGTCCCGGTGGGACACGAGGCCGTCCAGGACGCCGAACAGCACGAGGACCGACGCTGGGCGCGCGTCGCCGGAGAAGTCGCCGCGCGCGTGCCGCCACGGCCCTTCGAAACCCTGTTCGGCGAGCGCTACCAGCTGCTTGCGTGCGGATGCGGAGGAGCTCACTGCCCGACCTTAACGCTCGCCGCACCACCCCCTGTCCCCGCGAGGAACGGGTGTCACTCCTTGCGGCCGGTCGAGCCGCGGACGAGGAGCTGGGACGGGAGCAGCGCGGGGCGCAGCCCGCGGGGCGCGTTGACGGTCAGCTGCCCGAGCATGGTCTTGATCGCGAAGGCCCCGAGGTTCCGCAGCGGCGCGGCGACCGTGGTCAGGGGCGGGGTGCAGAAGTCGGACCCGAAGATGTTGTCGAACCCGACCACGCTGACGTCCTCCGGGATCCGGGTGCCCATCTCGGTCAGGCCACGCATCATGCCGATCGCCATGAGGTCGTTGTAGACGATGACGGCGCTCGTCGGGTTCTCCCCGAAGACGTGGGCGGCCGCGAGCCCGCCGGCGACGGTGGGCGGGAACGGCCCCACGCGGCGCGCGCGCAGCTCGAGCTCGTCGGTGGTGTCCCGCAGCGAGCGCCAGCGCATCCCGTCGACCCAGGACGCCTCGGGGCCCGCGACGTACGTGATCGTCGTGTGCCCCAGGTCGGCCAGGTGCTCGACCGCCCTGCGCATGCCCCGGGCGTTGTCGGTGACCACGCTGGGGATGTCGGTCATGACGCGGTTCAGGACCACGGTGGGGCGCTGCTTCGCGGTGACGCGGATGGACGAGTCCGAGAGCCGCGACGTCGCCAGGACGATGCCCTCGACCAGCGGGATGACCCGGTCGAGCGTCTCGCGCTCCGTCTCCATGGATTCCTCGACGTCAGCGACGAGCATCGTGTAGCCCGCCTTGCGGGCCACCCCCTCGGCACCGCGGATGATCTCGAAGAAGAAGGGGTTGGTGACGTCCGCGACGACCAGGGCGAGCAATGACGTCTTGCCCGTGGGCAGCGCCCTGGCCAGCGGGTTGGTGCGATAGCCAAGCTCTGCGGCGACCTTGCGGATCCGCTCGGCCGTCTCCGCGTTGACCCTGCCGGGTCGGGAGAAGGCCCTGGATACGGTCGAAGGTGCCACACCGCAGGCCTTGGCGACGTCGTAGATCGTCGGTCCGGAGGGTCTCGGTGTCCCCGGCGTCGGGTCCATGGGGGGCACGTTACGCGGTGACCGGGCTCACCAGATGAACGACCGGACCGCCGCCGCCACCGCCGAGGGCCGGTCCCGGTGCACGGCGTGCCCCGCGCCCACCACGACGCGCACCCGCACGCTCGGGTTGCGGATCATGAGCTCGACGCCCGTGCGGGGCCGGAACAGCGCGCCGTGGGCGGGGTCGGCCCCCAGCACGAGCGTGGGCACCACGAGCCGGGTGATGGCGTCGGTGTGCCGCCAGGGCGCGTTGTCCCGCAGGGTGTGGGCCACCGCACGGGCGTCGGCGGCCTTCGCCGCGGCGGCGACCGTCGTGACGTCGCGGCGGTCCCATGCCGCGTGCGCCGCCCGCACGGCCTGGGCCGACGGCGGGTGGGTGACCTCGGCGATCTCCTGGACCGCACGGGTCTCGAACCGGTCGTCGGGGATGTCGAGGGCCGGGTCGAGCAGCACGAGACGGCGGGTGAGCCGGCGGTCGGCGCCGGCGGCCAGCGCGCCGAGCAGGCCGCCGAGGCTGTGCCCCACCACGACGTCCCAGCCCGCACCGAGGGCGCGCACGTCGGCGACGTGGTCGGCGAGCAGGTAGGAGTCGGCGCGCGGGCTCGTCCCGTGGCCACGCAGGTCGGGGGCGACCACCTCGTAGCCGTCGTCGGCGAGGGTCTCGGCGAGCCGCCACCAGGTCGCGCCCGCCGACGCGATGCCGTGCAGCAGCAGCGCGCGGCCGGGTCCGGCGCCCCACCGGGTCGTGGCGAGCGCGACCGGAGCGGGCGGCTCGGACGCGCCGTCGGGAACCTCGTGCCACATCACCATGAACAGAGAGTAACGATCAGGTGTACGCCGGTTTGAACCATTTGAACATCTTGCTCCACCGGCGCGCCCCGGGATCGACGCCCCACGCCACGAGCATCAGTCGGATGCATGGATCCTTCCCTGACCTGCAAAAACACCCTATTCTTGCGTCCGGTTCGGTCCGTCCCGCACCGCAGAGGGGAAGACGATGGAGCATGCGAGCGACCACGCCCTCGCGGCGACGGCGGTCGGCATCCTGGCCATCCTGTGGTTCGCCTGGACGGTCCGGCACTCCGGCCCCTGGACCCGTCTCGTCCCCTACGTGGGCGTCGCGCTCTCGGCGGTCGTCGTGGCCCTCGGCGTCCTGGCCGCCGTGCGCGCCTGGCCCGACGGCACCGTGGTGACCGGGCGGGTGGTGAGCATCTACGTCGCGGCGCTCCTCGCCCATGGCGTGCTGACGCGCTGGTGCACCGGGCTCATCGCGAGCAGGTACCGCAGGGCGGTCGCGGCAGCCAAGGACGACGCAAAGGCCGGCGTCACCACCGGCAAGCCGCGGCTCCACCTGATCCCGACGGTCGTCGCCGTGTCGACGGCGATCCAGGTGGCGATCATCGCCAACACCCTCGACGTGGCCGGCCTCTACCTCGGCGCCGCCGCCGGGCTCCTGGCCGCCGTGCTGGCCTGGCCGCTCGGCTGGGCGCTCCGCCAGACGGCCCGCCCGCGGGGCCATCGCTCGACCGCGGCGCTCGCCCACCCACTGACCGGCCTCCTCACAGGGGCGGTCCTGCTCGGCACCGCGGCCTGGGTGCTCCTGCCACCGCCGTAGCCCAGGCCGTCCCCGGTCGCACGCACCCGGCGCTCCGTCCCGCACTCACGCGGGCCGGGGCGCCGCATCTTTACGTGGAGGGATAGAGGAAGTATGACGTTGTTCCTTCAACTTTTGCTTGACACTCGACAGAAGTCGCCATAGGTTCACAAAGCCACCTTGTGGTGCACAACACCCATGCGAGCCATCTAAGGTCTTCCCGACAAGACGGCCGCATGAGTCATGAGGGCGTGTCCGCCGCCGTCGACGGTCACGAGCCGACGTCCTTGGAGGGAACGACGATGTGGTCCACCTTCGTGACAACCGTGACACCGCTGTCATCCGCGGCGCCGCCCCTTATGGCCTCGCGCGCCTGAACCCCCCAGTCCCTCCTGATCCCTGCCTCGCCGGGACGGCCCCAGGCCTGCCCGACGGTGTCGAACGGAGACGCATGTCTGAGAACACAGCTGAGAATCGATCCCAGAAGGGCGGCCTGTCGCGCCGCTCCATCCTGACCGGCACCCTCGCCGGGCTCGTCGCACCGACGGCGGTCCTGGCGCTCGGCGCCGACACCGCTGCCGCCGCCGGCCCGGGGGCTATCCGCCCGCTGGGCACCACCCGGCACATCACGATCTTCGCGGAGCCGCTGCCCGACGGGCAGTACGGCTACGGGCTCACCCCGGGCAAGGCCACCATCCCCGGCCCGCTGCTGGAGATGTGGGAGGGCGACACCCTCCAGATCGAGCTGGTGAACAACACGGACAAGCGCCTGTCGATCCACCCGCACGGTGTCGACTACAAGACCGAGTCGGACGGCAGCCCGTTCAACGACTCGTTCAACGAGCCGGGTGAGACCCGCACCTACACGTGGGCAACGCACGCGCAGCAGCAGCTGGACGACGGCCACTGGCTGCCCGGCTCCGCGGGCTACTGGCACTACCACGACCACGCGCTGGGCGGCGCGCACGGCACCGACGGACTGCGCGCGGGCCTGTACGGCGGGCTCATCGTGCGCCGCAAGGGCGACATCCTGCCCGACCGCACCTTCACCGTCGTGTTCAACGACATGACCATCAACAACAAGTCTGCGCCCGACACACCGATGTTCGAGGCGAACCTCGGCGAGACCGTCGAGTTCCTCGCGATCGGGCACGGGGACCAGCTCCACACCTTCCACGTGCACGCCCACCGCTGGGCGAACAACCGCACCGGGTACCTGACCGGCCCGGACGATCCCAGCCAGGTCGTGGACAACGCCGACCTCAACCCGGGGTCCTCCTTCGGGTTCCAGGTGAAGGCCGGGCAGAAGGTCGGCGCGGGCGCCTGGATGTACCACTGCCACGTCCAGTTCCACTCGGACGGCGGGATGGCCGGGGTCTTCCTGGTCCGCAACGCCGACGGATCCATGCCCGACGGAGCACAGGAGGCCATCGACCGGTTCCACGAGCACGGCGGCCACACGAGCGGCAGCACCACCGAGTCCGCCACCGAGGCCGACGCAGGCCACACAGGCCACTGACCGCCAGACACGCCGCGTCCCCCTGACACGGCGTAGCGGGCGGGGACGAAGCCCCCGGACGCATTGATCACGCGCAAAGGAGCAGTGATGGAACGGATAGGAAGACGCAGGATCCACGGGGCAGCAGCCCCGCGCAGGACGGTACGCAGCACCCTCGCGGCAGTCGCCGGCGCCACCCTCGTCGTCGGGCTGGCGGCGGTGCCGGCGCAGGCTCAGCGCAGCACCACCGACGCCACGGCCCTCGCACCGGCGGCGCTCGACGTGTCCAAGGACGCGACGGACGTCAACGTGCTCGTGTTCCACGGCGCACCGAACAAGCAGGACGACCCGGTGGCGACAGCCACCAGGACCATCCGGGAGCTCGGCACCGAGCACGGCTTCACCGTGCACACGGCCAGCGACCCGAGGGTCTTCACGGCGAAGAACCTCGCGGACTACCGCGGCGTGGTCTTCCTCTCCGCCGACGGCGTCGAGCTGTCGACCGAGCAGGAGGCCCAGCTCAAGGCGTACATGCAGGATGGTGGCGGGTTCCTCGGCATCCGCGACGCCGCGCGCGTCCAGGCCCGTTCGCAGTGGTTCACCGGCCTGATCGGCACCCGGCCGGCCGGCAACCTGCCGGACCCGCTGGCCGTCGCGAGCGTCACCGCCACGGCGGAGAACCCGCCGAACGAGGACGCCGAGAACCTGATCGACGGCGACTCGAACACCAAGTGGCTCGCCTTCGAGCCGACGGCGACGATCACCCTCGAGATGGCGGAGCCCGTCGTGGCCTCCCGGTACGCGCTCACCTCGGCGAACGACTTCGCCGGTCGTGACCCGCAGAGCTGGGCGCTGGAGGGCTCCACCGACGGTGAGACGTGGACCGACCTGGACACGCAGACGGACCAGGAGTTCCCCGACCGGTTCACCGCGATGGACTACCGGTTCGAGAACGAGACGGCCTACCAGCACTACCGCCTCGACATCACGGCGAACGCGGGCGACGACCTCACCCAGCTCGCCGAGATCCAGCTCTTCGACGCGGCGTCCGACGAGGTGCCGGTGCCCGAGGTCAAGGTGCAGGAGGCGACCGTCAACGTCGTCGACCGCCAGCACCCGGCCAACGAAGGCCTCCCGCTCAACTGGACCCGGTCGGACCGGTGGCTGAACTGGTCGCCGAACCCGACGGGCGACGTGCACACCGTCGCGCAGGTCCAGGAGTGGGACTACGACGCCGGTGAGAGCGCCAACGGGCCCTTCCACCCGGTCTCCTGGTGCCGCGACTACGACGGCGGCCGGTCGTTCTACACCGGCATGGGCGGCACCGCGGACAGCTATGCGGAGCCGGAGTTCCGCTCCCACCTCCTCGGCGGCCTGCTCTGGTCGACCGGCATGGTCCGCGGCGACTGCCAGGCGACCATCGCAGAGAACTACGACGTCCAGCGCCTGACGACGGAGAACGCCGAGGGCAAGCTCGACCAGATCGGTGAGCCCCACGGGCTGACCGTCGCCCCCGACGGCGGCGTCTTCTACATCGGCAAGGCCGCGTGCCCCTCCGGCCCGATCGAGTCCTGGGACGACCCGAACGTCGGGCTCGGCTGTGGCACCGTCCACCGCTGGGACCCGGAGTCCGAGGAGACCAAGCTGCTGACCACCCTCGACGTCATGGGCAACCGTGGCAGCGGGAGTGAGCTCGTCAAGAACGAGGAAGGCCTGCTCGGCCTCACCCTCGACCCGAAGTTCGACGAGAACAGCTGGATCTACCTGTACTGGATGCCGCACGAGTCGATCGACACCGAGCGGCGCGTCGGCGAGCGGACGGTGTCGCGCTTCACGTACGACGCCGAGGCGAACACCATCGACCAGTCCACCCGCAAGGACCTCCTGTCCTGGGAGACGCAGATCCACAGCTGCTGCCACGCGGGCGGCGGCATGGACTTCGACGACGACGGCAACCTCTACATCGGTTCCGGCGACGCGAACTCCTCCGGCGGTTCCGGTGGCTACTCCGGTAACAACTGGACCCAGGAGTACGCGGGCCTCTCGTTCCAGGACGCGCGCCGTACCGCCGGCAACACGAACAGCCTGAACGGCAAGATCCTGCGCATCCACCCGGAGCCGGACGGCACGTTCACCGTCCCCGAAGGGAACCTGTTCCCCGAGGCCGACGACCCGGGCGACAAGACCCGCCCGGAGATCTACGTCATGGGCGTCCGCAACATCTCGCGGCTCGCCTACGACACGAAGAACGACTGGCTGACCGCCGCCTGGGTGGGGCCGGACGCGAGCCAGCCGAGCCCCGAGCTCGGCCCGGCCAAGTACGAGACCGCCACCATCATCACGTCGGCGGGCAACCAGGGCTGGCCGTACTGCATGGGTAACGGGCAGCCCTACCGTGACCGCAGCAACGAGGACGCGTCGGTGCTGACCGGCTGGTACGACTGCGACAACCCGAAGAACAACTCGCCGCGCAACACCGGCCTGGTCGACATCCCGCCGGTGCGTGACAACATGATCTGGTACTCGCCGAGCGGCGGCGGACCGGTCTTCCCGATCGGCGAGGACGGCATCCCGTCCTACGTGGACGACGAGGCCACCTACACCCAGCCGTACCTGCGTGGCGGCGGTCAGGCCATCATGAACGGCCCGACCTACCACCGGTCCGAGGTCGACACCGACAGCGGTGCCGCCTGGCCCGCGCACTGGGACAACAAGTGGTTCATCGGTGACCAGTCGAACTCGAACAACCGGATCGCCGTCACGGTGAACCCGGACACGGTCGAGGAGGCCGGTGCCCCGGCGTTCGCCGAGGACCTGCGCCAGATCATCCCGGGCGGCAACGGCGACGACCGCGTCGACCAGTGGATGGACGCCAAGTTCGGTCCGGACGGTGCGCTGTACCTGCTCGACTACGGCGGCGGCTTCTTCTCCCTGACCGATCGCCAGAAGCTCACCCGGATCAGCTACACGGGCGGGCCGGCCACGCCGGTCCCGGCCGCTGCAGGGACCAGCGTGCAGAGCGACCCGCTCACCGTCGCCTTCACCGGCGGCGAGTCGGGCGGCGTCTCCTACGCCTGGGACTTCGGTGACGGGGCCACCTCCGACGAGGCGAACCCGCGGCACACCTACGACCGGGTCGGCAGCTACGACGCGACGGTCACGGTGACCTACGCCGACGGCGAGACGAGCACGGTGGACGTACCGGTCGAGACCACCTGCACCATCCCGGACGACCGGGACACCGTCTGGTTCGGGGACAGCAACAGCCGGGTCCAGAACGACGACCTCGGCGGCTGCACGATCAACGACCTGATCAACGACGAGCGGGAGTACGACACCAACGGCCGCTTCGTCAACCACGTGACCGACGTGGCCGACCAGCTCCGGGCCGATGAGGTCATCACCAAGAAGGAGCACCGGACGCTGCTCCGCACCGCGGAGCAGTCCGGCATCGGCGCCGACGGCAGCACCGGGTACCGGTGGCTCTACGACGGTACCGCCGAGTCGCTCGCCGGCTGGCGGCAGGCTCCTGGCGGCAACTTCGACCACCTGCCTGACGGGTCCATCAAGGCCCAGGGCGGCCTGGGCATGCTCTGGTACCCAGGGGAGGAGCTCGAGGACTTCTCGCTCAAGCTGGAGTTCAAGGACGTCGCCCCCGGTGACGGACACGCCAACAGCGGTGTCTTCACCCGGTTCCCCGACCCGCGGGTACCGAAGGACGAGCGGCCCGAGTGCGGGCAGCTGACGGACGCCGAGGCCTGGGTAGCCATCTACTGCGGCCACGAGGTCCAGATCTACGACGGGGAGTCCGGCGAGCCCCAGAAGACGGGTTCGATCTACAACTTCGACCCGAACGGTCTGGCTGACGCAGCGGTGACGCCCAAGGGCGAGTGGAACGACTACGAGATCCAGGTGGTCGGCCAGCAGTACACGATCATCCGCAACGGCGTGGTGATCAACGAGTTCGAGAACTCACCGGGCAAGGAGTCCTCGCGTGCCGGTGACCCGCCGACCGACATGCGGCAGTTCCTCAGCGGCTTCATCGGTCTGCAGAACCACAGCGACGCGGACGCCATGGAGTTCCGCAACATCCGGGTTCGAGACCTGTGACCACGTCCGAGAAGATGAGAGGCACCCCCATGTTCCGACAGAAACTCTCCCGGTTCCTCGCCGGGGCAGCGGTCAGTGCCCTCGTGGCACTGCCGCTGGCCCCGGCGGGCGCCGCCGCGGTGGAGTACCGCGGCGACGCACCGGACAGCTCGTCCATCACCTCGTCCACGACCCCGTCGTCCGCCACCTCGTCCGACGGCCAGGCGCCCGAGGCGGCGGCTGAGGCGGCGGAACAGGTCCTGACCTGGACCGCGAGCGCCAGCGTCACGGAGTACGCCTCGGCACCGACCACGGCGACCGCCGGGGCCACGACGATCGTCTTCGAGAACAGCGCGGCCACCGGCAACAACATCGGCATGTCGCACACGCTGACGTTCGACACCAGCACGCCGGGGTACAACCACGACGTCGACCTGGACATCCTGGCCAATCCGTTCGACGACAACGCCGGACGCTACGAGGCAGAGGTCGTCCTGACCCCTGGCACGTACCGGTACTTCTGCGCGATCCCCGGGCACCCCGACATGGTGGGCGAGATCGTGGTCACCGAGGAGGGCGGGGGCGAGGACACGACTGCCCCGGTCGTCACGTCGCAGGTCACCGGCCAGCAGGACGCCGACGGCGCCTACATCGGCTCGGCGACCGTCAACCTCACGGCCGAGGACGACAGCTCGGGCGTCGAGAGCATCGAGTACGCGCTCGACGGTGGCGAGTACGTCCCGTACACCGAGCCCGTCGTCATCGGCGAGCCGGGCACGCACACGCTGGAGCACCGCGCCACCGACGTCGCCGGCAACACGTCGGCACCCGAGACGGTGCAGGTGGTGGTGGTAGCCGCCGACGGCGAGGACACGACGGCACCAACCGTCACCGGTGAGGTGACCGGCGAGCTCGACGACAACGGCGCCTATGTCGGGTCCGCGACCGTGAACCTCACGGCAGTGGACGCGGGCACGGGCGTGGCAACTGTCGAGTACGACCTGGACGGTGCCGGCTACGCGGCCTACACCGACCCCGTGGTCGTCGACGCGCCGGGCGAGCACACGGTGACCTACCGGGCCACCGACGTCGCCGGGAACGTCTCGGAGCCCGGTTCGGCGACGTTCACCGTCGTCGAGGCGCCGGTCGAGGACACCGCTCCCCCGACCGTCACCACCGAGGTCACCGGCGAGCAGGACGCCGACGGCGCCTACATCGCCTCGGCCACCGTGCAGATCCTGGCGGAGGACGCCGGCTCGGGCGTCGCTACCGTCGAGTACGACCTGGACGGCGCCGGCTACGTGGCCTACACGGACCCGTTGGTCGTCGACATCACGGGTTCGCACACGGTGTCCTACCGGGCCACCGACAACGACGGCAACGTCTCCGAGCCGGGCACCGTGGAGCTGGTCATCGTCGGTGGCGGCGACCCGCCGGACACCACGGCACCGATCGCGTCCGCTCAGGTCGAGGGTGACCAGGACGAGGACGGCGCCTACATCGACTCGGCGACGGTGACCATCAACGCCCGGGACGGCGGGTCGGGGGTGGCGTTCATCGAGTACGCGCTCGACGACTTCATCTTCCGGTCCTACACGGGCTCGTTCGACGTCACCGACCCGGGGGCGCACGCGCTGCAGTACCGGGCCACCGACAACGCCGGGAACGTCACCTGGACCGGGACGCTCAGGTTCTCCGTCTCGCGGGCCGCGACGGACGCCTGCCCGGTCTCCGACGAGCGCCCGACGGTGATCATCGGCGGAGTCGACAGCGAGGTGGCGAACGTGGACACCGGCAACGGCTGCACGATCGCCGACCTCGTCGACGCGGACGGCCTGTGGGTCAGCCAGAAGGCGTTCCTGAGCCACGTCGGCCAGATCGCGGACCGGCTCGAGGCGGAGGAGCTGATCAGCAAGAAGGACAACAGGATGCTGATCAACGCCGCCAGGAAGTCCGGCATCGGCAAGTAGGCACGACCAGCAGCACGACAAGAACGAAGTGGACCGTCTGCCTCTCGGCAGGCGGTCCACTTCGTTGTGCCGGAACCAGCGCCGGAGCTACGAGACGAGCGAGCGCAGCACGTACTGCAGGATGCCGCCGTTGCGGTAGTAGTCCGCCTCGCCCGGGGTGTCGATGCGCACCACGGCGTCGAACTCGACCTGCGAGCCGTCACCCTTGGTCGCGGTGACCTTGACCGTCTCGGGCGTGACGCCGTCGTTCAGCGCCGTGACGCCGGTGACGTCGAACGTCTCCGTGCCGTCCAGGCCCAGCGTCTCGGCGTTCTGGCCGTCCGGGTACTGCAGCGGCAGCACCCCCATTCCGATGAGGTTCGAGCGGTGGATGCGCTCGAAGCTCTCGGTGATGACGGCCTTGACGCCCAGGAGCGCGGTGCCCTTGGCGGCCCAGTCACGCGACGAGCCGGAACCGTACTCCTTGCCGCCGAGCACCACGAGCGGGGTGTCAGCGGCGGCGTAGTCCTGCGCGGCGTCGTAGATCGTGTCCTGCGCGTCCTTCACGAAGTTGAAGGTGAAGCCACCCTCGACGTCGGTCAGGAGCTGGTTGCGCAGGCGGATGTTCGCGAACGTGCCACGGATCATGATCTCGTGGTTGCCACGGCGCGAGCCGTAGGAGTTGAAGTCGCGACGCCCCACGCCGTGGTCGGCGAGGTACTTGCCCGCCGGGCTGTCCGGCTTGATGGAGCCGGCCGGGCTGATGTGGTCCGTGGTGACCGAGTCGCCGAGCTTGGCGAGCACGCGGGCTCCGCGGAAGTCGGTGACGGGCTCCGGCGTCATGCCCATGCCGTCGAAGTACGGGGGCTTGCGCACGTACGTGGACTCGGGGTCCCAGGAGAACGTGTCGCCCTCGGGCGTCTCCAGCGCGGCCCAGCGCTCGTCGCCCTTGAACACGTCGGCGTAGTCCGCCTCGAACATCTTGCGGTCGATCGAGGCCGCGATGGTCTTCTCGACCTCCTCCGGCGTGGGCCAGAGGTCGCGCAGGAACACCGGGTTGCCTGCCTCGTCACGGCCCAGCGGGTCGTGCTCGAAGTCGAACTCCATGGTGCCGGCCAGGGCGTACGCGATGACCAGCGGCGGGGAGGCCAGGTAGTTCATCTTGACGTCCGGGTTGATCCGGCCCTCGAAGTTACGGTTGCCCGACAGCACGGAGACGACGGAGAGGTCGTGCTCGTTGACGGCCTCGGAGACCTTCTCGTCGAGCGGGCCGGAGTTGCCGATGCAGGTGGCGCAGCCGTAGCCCACCAGGTGGAAGCCCAGCTTCTCGAGGTACGGCCAGAGACCGGCCTTCTCGTAGTAGTTGGTCACGACCTGCGAGCCGGGAGCCATGGAGGTCTTGACCCACGGCTTGGCCACCAGGCCCTTCTCCACCGCGTTCTTCGCGAGCAGCGCGGCGGCCATCATGACCGACGGGTTCGAGGTGTTCGTGCAGGACGTGATCGAGGCGATCGCGACCGCGCCGTGGAACAGCTCGAACTCCTTGCCCTCGCTGTTCGTGACGTGCACGTGCTTGCGGCCGTTCGGCGTGATGGCCGGCGAGTCGGACGCGGGGAACGACTCCTTCTCCGCCTCGTCCACCCGGTCCATGACCTCGGGCGCATACGTGGGCAGGTCGCGCATGAACGCGCTCTTCGCGTTCGTCAGCTCGATGCGGTCCTGCGGGCGCTTCGGCCCGGCGATCGAGGGGACGACCGTCGACAGGTCCAGCTCGAGGTACTCGGAGAACACCGGCTCCGGCGTCTCGGCGTCGAGCCAGAGGCCCTGCTCCTTGGCGTAGGCCTCGACCAGCGCGACCTGCTCCTCCGAGCGGCCGGTCAGGCGCAGGTAGTCGACGGTGACGGAGTCGATCGGGAAGATCGCGGCGGTGGAGCCGAACTCCGGCGACATGTTGCCGATGGTGGCGCGGTTCGCGAGCGGCACCTGGGCCACGCCGTCGCCGTAGAACTCGACGAACTTGCCGACCACACCGTGCTGGCGCAGCATCTGGGTGATCGTGAGCACGACGTCGGTGGCCGTCACGGCGGCCGGGATCGAGCCGCTCAGCTTGAAGCCGACGACGCGCGGGATGAGCATCGAGACCGGCTGGCCGAGCATCGCGGCCTCCGCCTCGATGCCGCCGACGCCCCAGCCCAGCACACCCAGGCCGTTGACCATCGTGGTGTGCGAGTCGGTGCCGACGCAGGTGTCGGGGTAGGCCCGCAGCACAGGCGCCTCCCCGTTGACGGACACCTCGCGGGTCATGACCGTGCGCGCCAGGTACTCGATGTTGACCTGGTGCACGATGCCGGTGCCCGGCGGGACGACCTTGAAGTCGTCGAACGCCGTCTGGCCCCAGCGCAGGAACTGGTACCGCTCGTGGTTGCGCTGGTACTCGAACTCGACGTTGCGCTGGAACGCGTCGGCCCGGCCGGCGACGTCGATCTGCACGGAGTGGTCGATGACCATCTCGGCGGGGGCCAGCGGGTTGACCTTCGTCGCGTCGCCGCCGAGGGCCGCGACCGCCTCACGCATGGTGGCGAGGTCGACGACGCAGGGCACGCCGGTGAAGTCCTGCATGATCACGCGCGCCGGCGTGAACTGGATCTCGGTGTCGGGCTGTGCGTCCGGGTCCCAGGACGCGAGAGCGCGCACGTGGTCGGCGGTGATGTTGGCGCCGTCCTCCGTGCGCAGGAGGTTCTCGGCGAGGATCTTCAGGGAGTACGGCAGGCGCTCCGCTCCCTCGACCGCGTTGAGCCGGAAGATCTCGTAGGACTTGCCCGAGACCTCCAGCGTTCCCTTCGATCCGAACGTGTCCACGGTGCTCACTGTGGCTCCTTCTGCGGGGCTGACGGTGCGTCGGCTCTCACAGGCGCGGTCATCGCGCAATGGAGCCTTCGCATGGGTTCCAGGGGGCTTCACCCAGACTAAGCCGGGCTGCTCACGCCAGCATAACGCATTTATCTTGACGTCAAGATATCTGCCGGCCGGGCGCCGTCCTCCTGCTGCTCGGCCGCCGGTCCTTGGAGCGCCCGCACCACCTGCCGGGCGATCGCGGCGTTGCCCGCGTCGGTCGTGTGGACCCCGTCCTCGTGCACCAGGCCGCCCTGGACGATGTTGGGGTCCAGCAGCGACACGTAGGTGGCCTCTGTCTCGACCGCCGCGGCCCGCACCGCGCTGTCCAGGGCGCGTACCTCCAGGCCGACCGCCCGCGGGGTGGAGGGCCCGACCGACACGATCTCGGCGCCCGGGAACTGCCGCACGGCCAGGGCGTACGTGTCCTCGACCGCGTCGAAGACCGCTCCGGGCTTGCTCCGCAGCGTCCGGAAGTCGTTCTGCCCGCCGGCGATCACCACGATGTCCACGCTGCCCGGGGGCACCGACCGGAGCTGGGCGGGGTAGTTGTCGCGCTTCGCGTTCCCCTTGACGAACCCGGTGCCGCGGACGGCCACGTTGAGCTCGCGCCAGCCCAGCGCCTCGGACACGAGCGTGCTCCACCGCAGCTCGGGCGACGTCGCACCCTGCCCCACCGTGTAGGAGTCGCCGACGAAGAGGGCCACCGGCTCCTCTTCGACCACCGGGGACGGAGACGGCGACGGCGACTCCGCCAGGACCGACGGCGCGTCCCGCGCCGAGGCCCCGCCCGTACCCCCGACGGTGATGCCGCCGACGGTGATGCCGCCGGCCCCCAGGACCATACCCACCAGGACGGCGACCGCGAATGCCGCCACTACTGACACCGCGATCCCGCCGCTCACCAGCCTCCGCTTCACGATGCGCATCCTATGCGCACTGACCTGGGGCTTCGTCCATCGTCCAGTCAGACCTTCCGGTCCAGCACCGCTACCGCCTCGACGTGGTGGGTGTGCGGGAAGAGGTCGAACCCGCGAACGCCCGACAGCGTGTAGCCGTGTGCGGCGAGATAGCCGACGTCACGCGCGAGCGCCGCCGGGTCGCACGCCACGTACACGATGCGGCGCGGGGCGCGGTCGGCGATCGCGTCGACCACCGCTCGTCCGGCGCCCGACCGCGGCGGGTCCAGCACCACGACGTCGGCCGTCGGCACGGTGTCCGACGCGAGCACCCGGTCCACGGCGCCCACCTCGAGCGAGACCTGCTCGTACGCGTGCGCGTTGCGGCGGGCATCCTTCGCTGCCTGCTCGTCACCCTCGACGGCCACGACCCGGCCCTCGGGCCCGACGGCGTCCGCGAGCGGCAGCGTGAACAGCCCCGCGCCGGAGTACAGGTCGAGGACGGTGGCCCCGGCCAGCTCGCCCGACGTCGCGCCGGACGCTTCCAGCACCGCGCGCGTCAGTACGGACGGCGCCTCGCGGTGCACCTGCCAGAACCCGCCGGCCGCCACGCGGAAGCGGTGCGTACCCCACGGCCCGCCCACGAGCTCGCTCACGGAGCGGCGGGCGTTGGGGCGGGTGTCGGGCTTGCCGCGCCGCCACGGCTCGCCGTCGACCAGCAGCACCGGATCCCCCTCGGACGGCGCCACCAGGGTCAGCTGTGCACCCCGGGGCCAGATGCGCGTGAACACGTCCTCTGCCACGGCGAACGCCGCGACCTCCGCCGTGCCGAGCGGCATCTTCTTCAGCGCGACGACGTCGTGCGAGCGGTGCTTGCGCATGCCCGCGTGCCCGTTCGCGTCGGCCACCAGGTCGATCCGGGTGCGGTAGTGCAGGCCGCGGCGCTCGTCGTCGCCCGGGGCGCCCTCGACGGTGACCTCGCGGGCCAGCCACTCCGGATCGATGCGGGCCAGGCGCTGCAGCTGCTCGACGAGCACGTCGGTCTTCCAGCGGCGCTGCGCGGGCAGCGCGACGTGCGAGAGCTCGCCGCCGCCCACGCCGTCGGGCCCGGCCGCGGGCCACGCGGGCTCCACCCGGTCGGGCGAGGCCTGCAGCACCTCGATGGCGTCGGCCCGCCAGAAGCTGGGGCCGCCCTCGCTGACACGCGCGCGGACACGTTCGCCGGGCAGCGTGTGCCGCACGAAGACGACGCGGCCGTCGAGACGGGCGACGCAGTGCCCGCCGTGCGCGACGGGCCCGACCTCCAGCTCGACCTCAAGGCCCACCTCGGGGGCTGGCACGTCGCTGACGCGGCGGCCGCGGTCCGGCCGCGGGGAGCGCTGCGGACGACGGCGCGGGCGGCCGCCCGAGGAGGGGTCGGCGGGCGCGGAGCGACGGTCGGGGTTGCGGGGCATGCCCCCAGTATCCCCCGCCTAGAGCCGCCTGCCGTGCAGGAAGGCGTCGTCCTCGAGACCCGTGTGGCCCCGCGACGAGGCGAGCTGCCACGGCACCGACGCCACCACCACCCCGGGCGTGAACAGCAGGCTGCCCTTGAGCCGCAGCGCCGACTGGTTGTGCAGCAGCTGCTCCCACCAGTGGCCCACCACGTACTCGGGGATGTAGACGATCACGAGGTCGCGCGGCGACTCGCGGCGCACGGACCGCACGTACTTGAGGACGGGCCGGGTGATCTCGCGGTACGGCGAGTCGAGGATGCGCAGAGGAACGGGCAGGTCAAGAGCCTCCCACTCGGCGACCAGCCCGTCGATGTCCTCCCGGTCGACGCCCACCGTGAGGGCCTCGATCACGTTGGGCCGGGCGGCGCGCGCGTACGCCAGCGCCCGCATGGTCGGCTTGTGCACCTTGGAGACCAGCACGACGGCGTGCACCCGGCTGGGCAGCGCGCGGGCGGCCGAGACGTCGTCGAGCGCGAGCTCGTCGCGCACGCGGTCGTAGTGCTTGCGGATCCCCCGCATGAGGACGAACAGCACGCCCATCGCCAGGAGCGTGATCCACGCGCCGTGGGTGAACTTGGTCACGAGCACGATGATCAGGACGGTGCCGGTGAGCCCGAAGCCGATGCCGTTGACCACGCGCGAGCGCTTCATGCGGCCGCGGACCGCGGGGTTGGGCTCCGTGCGCAGCTCGCGGGTCCAGTGCCGCAGCATGCCGAGCTGGGACAGCGTGAACGACACGAACACGCCGACGATGTAAAGCTGGATCAGCCGCGTCGTCGAGGCGTCGAAGGCGACGATCAGGACGATCGCCGCCACGGCGAGGGTCACGATGCCGTTGGAGAACGCCAGGCGGTCACCGCGGGTGTGCAGCTGGCGCGGCAGGTAGCCGTCGCGGCCGAGGATCGAGCCCAGCACGGGGAACCCGTTGAACGCCGTGTTAGCGGCGAGCACCAGGATCAGGCCGGTGACGGCCGATACCGCGTAGAAGGCGGGCGGGAAGCCGGAGAAGACGGACTCGGCGAGCTGGCCGATCACGGGGATCTGCACGTAGTCGTCCGGGACGGGCTCGCCGTTCACCTCGAGCTGGGTGTACGGGTCCTCGGCGAAGCGGACGCCGGTGGCCTGCGCCAGCAGCAGGATCGAGATGATCATCGTCGACGAGATGGCACCGAGCAGCAGCAGGGTGGTCGCCGCGTTGCGCGACTTGGGCTTGCGGAAGGCGGGAACGCCGTTGCTGATCGCCTCGACACCGGTCAGGGCCGCACAGCCGGAGGCGAACGCACGGGCCAGGAGGAACGCGCCGCCGATGCCGACGAGCCCCTGGTCGAACGCCGCCTCGCCCACGAGCTCGAACCCCGAGCTGTCGGCCTGGGGCAGGTTGCCGGCGAAGTAGCGGACCGCGCCGGTGACGACCAGGGCACCGATGATCGCCATGTAGCAGTACGTCGGGATCGCGAACGCCCGGCCCGACTCCCGCACGCCGCGCAGGTTGATCAGGGCGAGCACCGAGATCGCCACGACCGCCGCGGTCACCTCGTGGCCGCGGATGCCGGGGACGGCCGCGGACGCGTAGTGGGCGGCCGCCGAGATCGACACCGCCACGGTGAGCACGTAGTCGACGAGCAGCGCCGACGCCACGCCGGTGCCCGCCGTCCGGCCCAGGTTGGTGGTGACGACCTCGTAGTCGCCGCCGCCGGACGGGTAGGCGCGCACGTTCTGCCGGTAGGACGCCACCACGATGAGCAGCACCGCGACCACGACCAGGCCGACCCATGGCGAGAAGGCCAGTGCCGCGACGCCGGCCAGCGAGAGGGTCAGGAGGATCTCGTCGGGCGCGTAGGCGACGGACGACAGCGCGTCCGAGGCGAACACGGGCAGGGCGATCCGTTTGGGCAGCAGCGTGCTCCCCAGGCTCTCGCTACGTTTAGGACGGCCGACGAGTAGTCGCTTGGCCGCATCGACGATGTCCGACACGTTGGAAGACTCTATGCCCGCGGATGGTCGGCAGCGCACCGGCGCGCGCGACGCGCAGGCCACCGCACGCGCCCGCATCGGGGTAGCGTTCCGTTCGTGCACTTCGTGATCATGGGCTGCGGCCGCGTGGGCTCCAGTCTCGCCCAGGAGATCGAGGGCCGTGGACACTCCGTGGCCGTCGTCGACCAGAACCCGGACGCGTTCCGGCGCCTGCCCGCGGACTTCTCGGGCAAGAAGGTGACCGGCGTGGGCTTCGACCGCGACACGCTCGTCCAGGCCGGGATCGAGGACGCGTACGCGTTCGCGGCGGTGTCCGACGGCGACAACTCGAACATCCTGTCCGCCCGGGTGGTGCGCGAGACCTACGGCGTGGACAACGTCGTGGCCCGCATCTACGACCCCCACCGCGCGGAGATCTACCAGCGCCTGGGCATCCCGACGGTCGCCACCGTGCGCTGGACCGCCGACCAGGTGCTGCGCCGCATGCTGCCGCTGGGCTCCACCGACGAGTACCGCGACCCGTCGGGCACCGTCCGGCTGGCGCAGATCGACTACCACCCGCGGTGGGTGGGCCGGCCCGTGCTCAACATCGAGGCCGCTACGGGCGCGCGCGTCGCGTTCCTGACCCGGTACACGTCGGCGGTGCTGCCGACGTCCGACATCGTGCTCCAGGAGAACGACGTGCTGCACCTGCTCATGACGGCGGACGCCTCCGCAGAGGTCGAACGGATCCTCACCGCGGCCCCGAACCCCGAGGAGGACTGATGCGCGTCGTCATCGCCGGGGCGGGCTCCGTGGGCCGCTCGATCGCCCGGGAGCTGCTGAGCCACGACCACGAGGTCACCCTGATCGACAAGAACGCCTCGGCCATGCGGGTCTCGCAGGTCCCCGAGGCGGAGTGGGTGCTCGCCGACGCGTGCGAGCTCCCCGCGCTCGAGGCCTCCGAGATGGAGCAGGCCGACGTCGTGGTGGGTGCCACGGGCGACGACAAGGTGAACCTCGTCTTCTCGCTGCTGGGCAAGACGGAGTTCGGGGTGCCCCGCACCGTCGCGCGCGTCAACAACCCGAAGAACGAGTGGATGTTCGACCAGTCGTGGGGCGTGGACGTGGCCGTCTCGACGCCGCGGATCATGACGGCGATGGTCGAGGAGGCCGTCGCTGTGGGCGACCTCGTGAAGATCTTCAGCTTCAGCCAGTCGCACGCCGACATCCTCGAGCTCACGCTGCCCGCCGACTCCAGCGTCGCGGGGACGCGCCTGGGCCGCGTGGTGTGGCCCGCCGACGTCACGCTCGCGACGATCGTGCGCGACGGCCGCCCGCTGGTCCCCAGCCCGGACGACACCCTGGAGCCGGGCGACGAGCTGCTCCTGGTCGCGGGGGCGGACGCGGACACCGACGCCCTGCAGCAGCTGCTGGTGCCGAAGGGCTGAGCCCCACCGCGGGCGGCCGGCTACGCGGCCGGTGCCGCCGCCTTCGGTCGGCGCACGACGTACCAGGTCAGATACAGCACCAGCGCCCACAGCGGCACGCCGAGCAGCAGGTGGAACGTGCCGAGCCACGCGATGTCGCCAGCGAAGTACAGCGGCGTCTTGACCGCGAGGCGCAGTGCGAACAGGCCGACCCAGAGCCAGGTGGCGACAGCGTAGGTGCGCATCTTGGCCGGGTCGTCCCGCCAGGCGGTGAGGGCGGCGAACGGGGAGGGCGAGTCGTCGTCCTTCGTCTCACCGTCGCGCGTCTCGCCGTCGCGGTCGGCGCTCCGGTTCGCCTCGGCCTTCACGGCCTCCGGCGTCAGGCCGGCGCGCAGCGCCTCCACGACATAGCCGACGACGGGGCGGCGCACGACGATGGAGACGAGCAGCACCACGAGATAGCCGGCGTTGACCAGCAGACCGCCCGCGTAGTAGTTCTCCGCCTCGCCGGACGTCCAGGCCCACACCACGCCGATCGCGATGCCGAGCAGGCCGCTGAGCGCCTGCGTGACGGGCGTGCGCTGCACCAGGCGCGCCACGACGAGCGCCAGCGCCGCCACGACCGACGCCACGAGCGGCACCAACAGGTCGGGCGTGAAGATCACGAACGCGACCACGAACACCAGGCCGGGCAGCACCGCCTCCACCAGGCCGCGGACGCCACCGATCGCCTGCGCGGCGGAGAACTCCTCGCCGGCGAGGGCGCGCATGCCGCGCGCAGGGGCTTCTGCGGGCTCCGGAGGCACGTCAGGACGTGCGGGTTCACTCATGGGGTTCATTGTGCCGTGCTCGACCGGCAGGTCATTCACCCGGCCGCGGCCGGAGCTCGTAGCGCGGGTTGAACATGGTGCGACGTCCGTCGACGTCGCAGACCATGCCCTCGACGCGGATCCGCCGCCCCGGCTCGATGCCGTCGATGGTCCGCCGCCCGAGCCACACGAGGTCCAGCGCGCCGGAGCCGTCGAACAGCTCCGCCTCCACGGTGGGCACGCCCTCGCGAGGGCGCAGCACCACCGAGCGCAGCACCCCGGCCACCTTGCCGCGGGTACGGAACGGCAGGGACGTGACCGCCGCGCACCCGACGTTCCGGGAGGCGTCGGCGCGCTCCTCGGTGTCCCGCACCTGCTCGTTGGACGCCAGCGTCGCCGCGAGCCGGGACGCGAGGCTGGAGCGCAGCGACATCAGCGGTTCACCTCGTCAGCCGATCTGAGTGATCTCGGGGCCGCGGCGCAGCGGGTCGATGTCGGACATCTGCGGTGCGGCGCCCTCCGGGCCGGCGGCTTCCGCTGCCGGCTGCGCACCATCCTTGCGCGCCGACTTCGGCAGCGCCAGGGGCAGCAGGTCGCGCGGCGGGCGCGGGCTCTGGTCGCGCACGACCACGATGTTCGCGAACACGGACTCCAGCGGCTTGGCCGCCTCCGCGTCCAGCGCCGCCTTGCCCGCGAGGACACCGCGGATGAACCACCGCGGGCCGTCCACCCCGACGAACCGCGCCGGCCGCTGGCCTGCCTGCCCGTCCGGGCCCTTCACCGGCATCCGGACGAGCAGCTCGCGGCCGAACACGCCGGGGACGTCGTCGACGATCCCGCCCTGTCCGCCGACCGACTGCGCGATCTCGTGCCGGATCTCGTCCCAGATGCCGTCGGTGCGCGGCGCGGCGAAGGCCTGGATCTGGAGGTTCGACCCCTCCAGCGCGGCCGTCACCCCGGTCACCTTCTGCGTCTTCTTGTCGATCTCCATGCGGAGCTCGAGACCCGGCATCACCGGCAGCCAGATCGCACCGAGGTCGACGCGGGGGCCCATCTCCCCCACCTGCGACCGGTCGAAGGGTCCGTGCGGCCGCTTCTGCTGCTCGGCCTCCACCGACGCCCACTCCACCGGTGCGGGCTCATTCGCCGTGCCTCGTCGGCTGAACAGACCCACAGCCACGCTCCTTACGTCGTTCGTCGTTCTGCGTGCGCGCGATCGGCGCGCACGACAGCGTTATCCACTCGTTACTTACAGACTAGACCCGTCCGGGCCAGAACCGGGACGGTCGGGACAGCTCGGTACGCGACGTTCAGCGTCCCGCGAAACCGCCGCTCGATCCGAAGCCGCCTTCACCCCGGTACGACCCGGGCAGGGTCTCGGCGGGCAGGAACCGCGCCCGCTCGACCCTCTGGATCACGAGCTGCGCCACACGGTCGCCCCGGACCAGCTTGACCGCCTCGGCGACGTCGGTGTTGAGCAGCGTCACCTTGATCTCGCCGCGGTAGCCCGCGTCCACCGTGCCGGGGGCGTTCACGATGGTGACACCGTGCTTCGCCGCGAGCCCCGACCGCGGGTGCACGAACGCCGCGTAGCCGTCCGGCAGGGCGATCGACACCCCCGTCGGCACCGTCACCCGACCTTGCGGCGGGATCTCGACGTCGACCGTGGTCACCAGGTCGGCACCGGCATCGCCGGGATGCGCGTAGGAGGGGACGGGGACGTCGTCGAGGAGGCGGATGAGCACGTCGACCGTGCTGCCGTCGTCGCCTGGCGCGGGGGTAGGCACGCCGGAAGAGTACGCCACCTCGGCGCGCGACGCCGCAAGAGTGCTCGGACGGACCCGCGGGCCTGGAATGATGTCCTCATGACGGCGACCACCCTCACCTTCCACGAGCGTCTTCTCCCCGGTCCCGGTGGCTGGCTCGGCACGGTCGGTCTGGGCGCCATCGCGGCGATCGCGCTGTGGCCGGTGCACGTACCCGCCGCGATCGTCGTCGGGCTGCTGGTCTGTGTCGGGTCGGCGGTCGCCCTGGCGGCGACCTCCCCCGTCGTCGAGGTGTCCGACGGCGTCCTGCGCGCCGGGCGGGCCCGGGTACCCGTCACGCTGCTCGGCCCCGCGCAGGACCTCGACGTCGCCGCCATGCGGCACGAGCTCGGCCCCGGACTGGACGCGCGCGCCTACGTCTGCCTGCGTGCGTGGGCCCGGACCGGTGTGCGGGTCGCCCTCGACGACCCGGCCGACCCCACCCCCTACTGGCTCATCTCCACCCGTCGCCCTCAGCTGCTGGTGCAGGCGCTGCGATACGAATAGAGCCTGAGCCCTACGAGTGGAGTCTGAGCCCGGACACGACGAAGGCTGCCACGCGATGCATGACAGCCCGGTCGTGTCGTCAGTGCTCGAACGCCTGGTGGATCAGGCGGCGCACTCCGTGCAGATCATCTGGCCGGACTTCTCGTAGGCCAGCTGGCTGCGGTGGTGCACGAGGAAGCAGCTGGAGCACGTGAACTCGTCCGCCTGTCGCGGCAGCACGCGAACCGCGAGCTCCTCGCCGGACAGGTCGGCGCCCGGGAGCTCGAAGCCCTCGGCCGCCTCGGTCTCGTCCTCGTCCACAACGCCCGAGGACTTGTCAGATCGACGTGCCTGCAGCTCCTGGATCGAGTCCTGCTCGACATCCTCATCGGTCTTGCGTGGGGCGTCGTAGTCAGTTGCCATCTGGTGTTCTCCGTCGGTAGGTGGTCGCGCCGGAAGGTTTTCGGGACATCCGGGGATTCGACGCCGCCCCGGCCGGGTCACCGCAGGTGCCGTCGAACGGCGTCCGTTGCGGGTGTACGCGCTGATAATGCACACGGTCCCGGATTTGTTCCCGAGTCGGCCCACGGATTGTGCACCATTTCTGTCAGGCGCGCTACATCTGCCGGTGTAACCCCGGTCACGTACGCTCTGACCTGCATCGACGGGGTGTTGACCAGCTTTCGCCCGGCTCTGGCAGTGACGGCTCTCCCACAGCCGTGTCAGAAAAAATTACTCACGGTATCTCGGCGAGTCCCGCTCCGTCCGCGTCCGCGGCCTCGAGGATCTCGGCGAGCTGCGCCACGAGATCCGCCGGTCCCGCCACCGTCATGGCGTTGCCGGCCGGCCCACCGCGCAGCCCGGTCACCACGGCCCCCGCCTCGGTGGCCACCACGGCTCCGGCCGCCATGTCCCACGGGTTGAGCCCGCGCTCGTAGTACACGTCGATCGAGCCGTCCGCGAGCAGGCACAGGTCGATGGCGGCCGAACCGAGCCGCCGGATGTCCCGGATCCTCGGCAGCACCTGGGCCAGCACCCGGCCCTGCTGGGCGCGGCGCTCGGCGTCGTACCCGAAGCCGGTCCCCAGCAGCGAGGCGCCGAGCGACGTGGCGCTGCCCACGTGGACGGGAGTGCCGTCCCGCGTGGCCCCCTCGCCGAGCCCGGCGGACCAGGTACGGCCGTCGGCGACGCTGTGCACGCACCCGGCCAGGACGGTCCACGTCGCGGGCTCCGGCGGACCGGCCACCACCGCGACGGACACGGCCCAGGACGCGACCCCGTACAGGTAGTTCACCGTGCCGTCGATCGGGTCGAGCACCCAGGTGAGCCCGCTCGTGCCGGGGACGTCGTCGCCCTCCTCGCCCATGATCGCGTCGTCGGGGCGCTCAGCGGCGATCATCTCGCGCAGGAGCTCCTCCGAGGCGCGGTCCATGACCGTCACCGGGTCGACCTCGCTCGACTTCGTGGCAGCGACCACCACCCGATCCGGTCTACCCTCACGCACGAGGGCACCGGCGGCCGTCGCGAGGCGGACGGCGAGGTCGCGGAGGGCGGTGACGGTGACGCCGTCGGGCAGCTCGGGCAGTGCGGGTGAGATCACGCACCCATCCTGCCCCACGCGTGTGCCAGCGACTATCCCGCGGCACACCGACGAGCCTGCGCTGCGGGACCGCCCCGCGGTGGCAGGCTCGGCCCACAGGACTACCCCGGGAGGACTGGCATGGACGAGCTGGAGCTGGTACGGCTGCACGAGGACGGTGAACGACTCGTCCTTGCTGCGCGCGACGGCGCCCAGAGCACCCTGCCCATCACCGATGCCCTGCGCGCCGCCATCCGGGGTGACCGCCCCCGCATGGAGTCGATCCGAGCCCAGGAGGAGTCGACGCTCCGGCCCCGCGAGATCCAGGCGCGCCTGCGCGCCGGCGAGACCTGCGAGGCCCTCGCCGAGGCGTCGGGCCTGCCGATCGACCACGTCCGGCGCTTCGAGTACCCGGTGATCTCCGAGCGGGAGCACTCGATCGCGCGCGTCCGGGCCAAGGCCGTCCTGACGGACGACGACGGCGCCACCACGCTCGGCGAGGTCGCCGACGAGCGCCTCCGCTCGCGCGGCGTGAAGCGCGACGCCGCCCGGTGGAGCGCCACCCGGGAGGGCACCCACCCGTGGCTGGTCCAGGTCGAGTTCGAGGCCGCTGAGCGGCCGCGGGTGGCCCGCTGGTCGCTGGAGCCGCGCGGTGGCTTCGTGACGGCCCTCGACGACGAGGCGCGCTGGCTCGGCCTCCCGGAGGACGACGACGGCCGGACCCTCGCCGGGGTGTCGGCCCTGCCGCCGCACCGCGGCAACCAGCACCCGGCGTCCCGCCCCGCCCCGCCCGAGCAGGACGACACCGACCTCCTGCTCGACAACCTGTCGGAGCGGCGCGGACAGCGCCCGGCCCGGCGCCAGACCCCGGACCCCGAGCTGCCCGACATGATGGAGCTCGACCTCGACGGCCCCGGCGCGCAGCCAGAGCACGAGCCGGAGCCCGAGCCCTCCGCGGCCGTCGTCGACATCGGCGCGCGGCGCGGCGGGTCGCGCCCGAAGATGCCGTCGGTCCAGGTGCCCGACTCCCCCGCCGGCCTCGAGTGGGAGGCACCGAGCCAGTGGGAGATCGCCGCCCCGGAGACGGACCCGAAGGCGGACCCGGCGCAGCGGCCGGACGCCGGACCGGAGCAGGACGCCCGGCCGGTGCCGCCGGCCGAGCAGGACCAGGCACCCGAACCCGTGCCGGACAAGGTGCCGGAGAAGCCGCCGGCCGACCCCGCGCCGCCCAAGCGGCCGGCGGCGAAGCGCGGCCGCAAGTCACGTGCGCAGGTGCCGAGCTGGGACGAGATCGTGTTCGGCTCGCGCCCGGAGGTCTAGCCGCCCTCGCCCCAGAGCGACTCGTCGGCCGAGCGGCGGCGCGCGGTCAGCGCGGTCATCCGGCGCATGTGGTGGCGTCGGCACAGCACCTCGTACGCGACCTCGCCCCGACCGACGTCGCCGATCACCACCTGCTCCCCCTCGGTGACCATGAGGCCGTCGACGGTGCGCGCGTTGAGCGTGGCGCGCGCACCGCACCAGCACAGGGACTGCACCTGAAGCACGTCGATGCGGTCGGCGAGCTCGATGAGGCGGGCGGAGCCGGGGAAGAGCCGGGTACGGAAGTCGGTCGTGATGCCGAACGCGAAGATGTCGATCTCCATCTCGTCCACCAGCCGGGCGAGCTGCTCCACCTGCTCGGGCGAGTAGAACTGCGCCTCGTCGCACACGAGGTAGTCGACGGCCTCGCCGCTGGAGCGCCTGCCGCTGATCTCGGCCCAGAAATCGGTGTCGTCCGTCACCTCGTGGGCGGCCACGTCGAGCCCCAGCCGGCTGGAGACCCGCGCCTGGCCCGACCGGTCACCACGGCTGAAGATGAGCCCCGCGCGCCCGCGAGCGCGATAGTTGTGGTCGGTCTGGAGAGCCAGGGTGGACTTTCCGGAGTCCATGGTCCCGGAGAAGAAGACGAGCTCGGCCACGGGTTCCCCCTATGCGACGGCCGTGAGAAGGGGCACGAGCATCTCGTGCGGGGTCAGCGAGCCGTGCACACCCGGCAGCCCGCGGGCGGCCGCGGAGTGCACGCGCGAGTCGACGACGGTCGCCGCGCCGGTCATCGCGACCACCACGTCCCCGATCGCTGAGCGCACGTGCTCGGCGACCGGGCCGAACCAGCCCTCGGCCACCGCCTGCTCCCGCCGCACGACGACGGCATGGTCGCCCAGCCGCTCCCCCCAGCGGTGCGCGACGTCGGCCGGGTCGGCGCCCTGGTCCGCATAGACGTGCAGCGCGCGGGGCTCGCCCCCGACCATCGCGACGCCGGGCTTCAGCGCCGGGTCGGCGGCCACGTCCCACTGGGTGCTCAGGTCGGCGGTGATCTGGCCGTGGTCCGCCGTGATCACCACGAGGGTGCCCCGCGGGACGCTGCGCAGCAGCCTGCGCAGCTCGCGGTCGGTGGACTCCAGCGCGTCGCCCCACTGCCGCGAGTCCCAGCCGTGGCCGTGGCCCGTCTTGTCGACGTCGCCCTGGTACAGGTAGACCAGACGCTGCGCGTCCCCGGGCTGCCGTAGTGCGGCGACCGTGGCGTCCACGCGCTGCTCGAACGTCTCGGCGGCGACGTAGGCCGGGCCGCGCAGCGCCGCCTGGGTCATGCCGGACCCGGCGAACTTGCCCGGGCCGGGCGCCGTGACACGTGTGCCGGCCGCGGCGAGCGTCTCGAACACGGTGGGTTCCCGCTGCAGGTCGGCGGGGTCGCCGAGCTCGCGCCACTGCACCAGCGACGCCAGCCGGCCCGTCTCCGGGTTGCGCTGGGTGTAGCCGAGCATGCCCGTGCGGCCGGGGGCGGTGCCCGTGCCGAAGGTGCTCAGGCCGGCGGCGGTGGTGGAGGGGAAGCTGGAGGTGAGTGTCGCGGCGTCCTCGTCCCGCTCACGCAGGAGCCCGCGCAGGAACGGCGCGTGGCCGCCGCGCTCGGCGAGGTTGCGGATGCCGAGCCCGTCCACGAGCACGACCACCACCCGGTCGGCGTCGGGCAGACCGAGGGCCGTACGGCAGCCGGCCGCGGTGAGGCCGGTCGCGGTGGTGAGGTCGTGCCCGAGCGCGCCGGCGGCGGCGGGCAGCACCGCGGCCAGGCTCCTCGTGTCGTAGGACGGCGCGACCAGGCCGCCGGGCAGGTTCGGCGCCGTCACGCAGACGTGGCCCGCGACAGCGCGCCGGCGAAGCTGACCGCCGCGCGGACCGCCGCGTCGCCCTCTGCCTCGCTGGAGACCCGTACCACCACGTCGTCCGGGGTGACCTGCCCCGTCAGGCCGTGGTCGGCGGTGCAGTTCGGGTCCACGCACGTGGCGGGCTCCAGGTCGACGCGCGACACGGCACCCCAGCCGATCGCCAGGGTGACCTCACGCGTCGCCCCGCGCCGGGGATACCGCTCCGGGTCGGCGATCACGTGGGTGAGCGCCACGGAGCGGATCTCGCGCACCGGCACCACCTCGGTGGTGGCCGACGCCGAGCCGGGGCGGTCCGGGTCCTCGCCGGAGTGGTCGTCCACGTGCGCGGTGACCAGGCGGGTCGGGGTCAGCACCAGGACCGTGAGGTGCCGGCGCACCTCCGAGTCGAAGGTGGTCTCCGCCTGCACGAGGTGGGCCACGACCTCCTCGTCGGCCAGCGCGACGTCGAGCACGTCCGCGACGAGCTCCGGGTAGTAGCCGGCCCGGTGCAGGTGGGCGGTCAGGTCATCACGGGCATCGGTAGGGGCATGGGGCACGGTTGGCATCATCCCATGAGAGGGGCCTTCCCCGTTAGCCCGGGAGAGCCCTGCGCAGCGCGTCCGTCCGGCGTTCGGCGGGCCGGAGCCGGATCGTCGCGTGCAGCACCGCCGCGCCGCGCTCCGCCACCGCGACGGGGTAGAGCTCGAGGGACGCCAGCTCCGGCAGGTCCTCCGCCATGACCGAAACCCGCGTCAGTACGTCCTCGAGCGCCGCGACGTCGGCGGCGGGCGCGCCCTGGTAGCCGAACAGGCGCGGGGCCGCCCGGACACCGCGCACCATGCGCGCCACGTCGACGTCGGTCAGCGGCGGCACGCCGTGCGTCACGTCGTCGAGCAGGTCGACGGCGTCGCCGGCCAGCCCGAACGACACCACCGGGCCGAACAGCTCGTCCTCGACCGACCGCACCACGCACGCGACGCCGGTAGGGGCCATCGCCTGCACCTCCAGCACCGGGTCGGGCGCTGGCAGCAGGGACGACGCCGCCGCGAGCATCCGCTCGGCGTCCTCGCGGAGATCCTCGGCGTCGGCGATGTCGAGGCGCACGCCCCCCAGATCGGCCCGGTGGCGCAGCGCGGGTGCGGCGATCTTGAGCGCCACCGGCCAGCCCAGCGCCTCGGCGGCGGCCACGGCGTCGTCCGCGGTGCGCACGCTCCGGGCGCGCCACAGGGTCAGGCCGTAGCAGGCCAGCAGCTCGGCGGCCTCGTCCTGGTCCAGGACCGTGCCGTCGTCGGGCCACTCGTCGCGGCGGAGCAGAGCCTCGACGAGCGTCCGGGCCTGGGCGCGCGCGACGCCGTCGGACACCCCCTGCCGCAGCGCCGGGCGGACCGGCGAGCCGTGGTCCTGCGTGCGCCACTGCGCGTAGCGCACGACCTCTCCGAGGGCCCAGACCGCGTCCTCCGGCGTGGAGAACGCCGGTACCCGGACGTCGCCGGACGCGAGCTCGTCGGGCATGCCGTGCAGGCCCAGCGCGCTGACGACGGTGGTGCGGCCGGTCCGGGCGGCGGCGTCGGCCACTGCGCGGGCCAGCGCGTCGGTGCGCGGGAGCACCACGGGCACCGAGACCACGACGACGGCGTCGCACGCACCGGGCGCGTAGAGGGCGTCGACGGCGGCGGCGATCTCGTCGTCGGGCGCACCGGCGGACAGCGGCTCCAGCGGCCCGACGACGGTCAGGCCGGCCGCCGCGACGGCGTCGGCGACGAGCGCCGCGAGCGACGGCGAGCTTGCGAGGATCCCCACCCGGCCGCCGGCCGGGAGCGGCTGGTGCGCCAGGACCTGCGCGACGTCCATGAGCTGGTGCGTGTTCTCCGCGCGGATCACGCCGGACTGCCGCAGCACCTCGTCGAGCATCCGCCGCGGCGCTCGCGTGGCGCGCACGGTGTGCCCGGGCGGCACGACGCTCCCGTGCCGGCCGGCCACGACCACTATCACCGGCTTCACCAGCGCCAGGCGCCGCGCGATGCGCGAGAACTTGCGGGGGTTGCCGAGCGTCTCGAGGTAGAGGCAGACGACGTCGGTGTGCGGGTCGTCCTGCCAGTACTGCATGACGTCGTTGCCCGACACGTCCGCCCGGTGGCCGGCCGAGACCAGCGTGGACAGCCCGAGGCCCCGGCGCTTGACGGTCTCGGCGGCGGTGACGGCGACGGGGGCGCTCTGGCTGAACAGGCCGACCCGGCCAGGCCTCGGTGCCCTGCGCGCGAGGCTCGCGCGCAGGCTCGCACCCGGCACGTTCGTGAGCAGGCCGTAGCTCGCCGGGCCGACCACCCGCATGCCCTCGGTGTGCGCGGTGCGCAGCAGCTCGCGGCGGCGGGCGACGCCGTCGGGCCCCGCCTCGGCCCACCCGGCCGACAGCACGACGACGCCGCGGGCGCCCGTGCCGCGGAGGCGCCGGACGGCATCGAGCACCTCGTCGGGCGGCGCTGCGACGACCGCGAGGTCCACCTCGACCTTTCCGGCCGGGGCGCCCGGCTGGTTCGGTTCGCTCGGCGCGTCCGGCTGGTTCGGCACGCTCGGGGTGCTCGGGCTGCTCGGGCTGCTCGGGGTGCTCGGGCTGCTCGGGCCGCCGCCTGGGCCGAGGTCCGCCCAGGTCACGTCGTCGCCGAGCACCATGAGCTCGGTGTCGCCGGGGTCTGCGGCATGGGCCTCGCGGACGCGGGCGGCCAGGAGCTCGTCGACGGTTCCGCCCTGCGCAGGACCGACCAGGAGCACCCGGCGGGCGGAGAGCAGTCCCTGCATGGACCGGGCCTCGGTGCGGTGCTCGCGGTCGGCCATGACCTCGCGGGACCGGTCGGTGGGGTCGAGGTCGACGGAGACGGTGACGACGCCGTCGTCCAGGTGCTGCTCGACGGCGTAGCCGGCCTCCCGGAACACGCCGAGCATGGCCCGGTTCTGGGGCAGCACCTCCGCGATGAAGCGGTGCACGCCGCGTTCGCGTGCGGCGGCGGCGATGTGCTCCAGCAGCACGGAGCCGAGGCCCTGGCCCTGGAGGGCGTCGGCGATGTTGAACGCGACCTCCGCGGTGCGACGCCCGGGCTGGTCGTCAGTCACGTCGTAGCGCGCGACCCCGACCACGTCCTCGGTCCGGTCGGCACCGTCTCCGCCGTCGGGGCCGTCGGGGCCGTCGGGGCCGTCGGCACCGGCCGCACCTGCCGCGCCGTCCGCGCTACCCGGACGCACGGCGACCAGCGCCGTCCTGCGCACGTGGTCGACGGTGACGAGCTGGGTGAGCATCCGGTCGGGGATGCGCTGGAGCGCGGCGAAGAACCTCAGGTACGTGGAGCGCTCCGACTGGGCCATCTGGAAGCGCTGGATCGCGTCGGCGTCCTCGGGGCGGATGGGGCGCACGTGGATAGTGGACCCGTCGCGCAGCACCACGTCCGCCTCCCACTCGACCGGGTACTGGGTCGAGTAGGGCAGGCGCACGCTGCCGACCCGTTCTGGCTGGTCCACGAGACCAAGGCTATCCAGACCGCCGTCCGGGCGCCGTCAGCCCACCAGCACCATGCCCGCGAGGAGCATCACGGCGAAGCCGACGAGCACGAGGCGCTGGCGGCGGTTCGGGCCGGACGCGGTGAGGATGGCCGCTACGGCGGGTCCCGCCGCGACCAGCAGCCATGCGCCGAGCGCCGGGGCCACGTTCGCGGACACCGCCGCGACCGCCACGACCACCAGGCCGTGCACCACACCGAGGCCGAGCCGCATCGCGACGACGATGTGGAGCACGGCGGCGAGAACCGACAGGCCGGCCCACATGGTGATGCCCTCCTCCAGGCAGCCCCACTCCTGCTGGGCGCACTGCCAGGACTGCATCCACCAGGTCACGAGGGCGCCGAGCACCAGGACGGGCACGACGCTGAGCCCGACGACGCCGTAGGCGAGCCCGATGCGGACCAGCCACCCGGGCAGGGTGGTCGACCTGCTGGCCAGTGGCATTTCGGGCATACCCGAATAGTGCCAGGTGCGCCACGAAAAGGCACATGACTGGCCCCGTGACCTCGCGCGATACCGACCGTGATACCGGCCGTGCCATCGGAGTGACATGGGAGTGACATCGACCGCGATGTCGCGGTCGCTGTCAGCGAGGTGCCACCGGAGTGTCGGCGGCGCGCGGTACGGTTTGCCTGTCCGAGACCACCCCAGATTCCAGGAGCTCCACGAACCATGGCGCGCAAGCCGTCGCAGCCGCTCGACGAGAGCGAGATCCACGAGAAGGTCGTGGACATCGACGTCGCCTCGGAGATGGAGGCCTCGTTCCTCGAGTACGCCTACTCCGTCATCTACGCGCGGGCTCTCCCGGACGCGCGCGACGGACTCAAGCCGGTCCAGCGCCGCATCCTCTACATGATGTCGGACATGGGGTTGCGTCCCGACCGCGCGCACGTGAAGTCGTCGCGCGTGGTGGGCGAGGTGATGGGCAAGCTCCACCCGCACGGTGACGCGCCCATCTACGATGCCCTGGTGCGCCTTGCGCAGAGCTTCTCCCTCCGGCTGCCGCTCGTGGACGGGCACGGCAACTTCGGCTCGCTCGACGACGGTCCCGCGGCGCCCCGGTACACGGAGGCCCGCCTCGCGGCGCCGTCGATGGCGATGACCACGGGTCTCGACGAGAACGTCGTGAACTTCGTGCCCAACTACGACAACAAGCTCACCCAACCGGAGGTGCTACCGGCCGCCATCCCGAACCTGCTGGTCAACGGCGCGTCCGGGATCGCGGTCGGGATGGCCACGAACATGGCGCCGCACAACCTCGTCGAGGTCGTCTCCGCCGCGCAGCACCTGATCAAGAACCCCGAGGCGACGCTCGAGGACCTGCAGCGGTTCGTCCCCGGTCCGGACCTGCCCACGGGTGGCAAGATCGTGGGGCTCGACGGCGTGCGGGACGCGTACCGCACCGGCCGCGGCAGCTTCCGCACCCGCGCCACGGCGCGGATCGAGAACGTGACCCCGCGCCGCAAGGGCATCGTCGTCACCGAGCTCCCCTACCTCGTGGGCCCGGAGAAGGTGATCGAGAAGATCGCCGACGGCGTCAAGGCCAAGCGCATCCAGGGTGTCACCAACGTGCAGGACCTCACCGACCGCACGCACGGGATGCGCCTGGTCATCGAGGTCAAGACCGGTTTCGACCCGGACGCCGTGCTGGAGCAGCTGTACCGCGTCACGCCGCTCGAGGACTCGTTCGGCATCAACAACGTGGCGCTCGTCGACGGTCAGCCGCGCACCCTCGGCCTGCTCGAGATGCTGCGGGTCTGGGTGGACCACCGCATCTCCGTGGTCCGTCGCCGGTCGCAGCACCGCCTGGACAAGCGCCTGGAGCGGCTGCACCTGGTGGACGGTCTGCTCGTCGCGATCCTCGACATCGACGAGGTCATCCAGGTGATCCGCACGTCCGACGACGCCGGTATCGCCCGTGACCGCCTGCGCGAGATCTTCGACCTGTCCGAGCCGCAGGCCTCCTACATCCTGGACCTGCAGCTGCGCCGCCTCACCCGGTTCTCCCGCGTCGAGCTGGAGAAGGAGGCCGAGGAGCTGCGTCGCGAGATCGCCGAGCTCGAGCAGATCCTCGGTGACGAGAAGCTCCTGCGCCGCGTGGTCAGCACCGAGATGGGCGAGGTGGCCAAGACCTACGGCACCCCGCGCCGCACGGTGCTGCTCGACGCGGCCGGCGGGTCCGTCGGCTCCGTGGCCGTCGCCCCGGCGAACGGGCGCAAGAAGAACGTCGAGCCCATCGACCTGCAGATCAAGGACCTCCCTACGCGCGTGCTGCTCTCGGCGACGGGTCTGCTGGCCCGGCTCCCGGACGACGTCCCGGTGCCGCGCGTCGGCAACCGCGCGGCGCACGACGCCCTGCGCGGCGACGCTGCGGCGACCACCCGCAGCCAGGTGGGTCTCGTGACGTCGGCCGGTCGCATGCTGCGCGTCTCCGTGCTGGACCTGCCGTCGCTGCCGCCCACCGACGGTGCGCCGTCGCTGTCGGGCGGCATCCCGGTCAGCGAGCTCGTCGAGCTGGAGCACGGCGAGACCGTGCGGACCGTGACCGCGCTCGGCTCGGACGCTCCGACCATCGCCGTCGGCACGGCGCAGGGCATCGTCAAGCGCATCGCGCCGGCGGACGCCCCGGCCAAGGGCGACGAGTGGCCGGTGATCGCCCTCAAGGAGGGCGACACCGTGGTGGGCGCGGCCGTCGTTTCCGACGACGACGAGCTGGTCTTCCTCGCTGACGACTCGTCGCTGCTGCACTTCCCGGCCTCCGCGGTGCGCCCGCAGGGCCGCGCGGCTGGCGGCATGGCGGGCATCAAGCTCGCGGCCGACCGGCGGGTGGTGTTCTTCGGCGCGGTCCCGGCCGGTGTCGACGCCACGGTCGTGACCATCGCCGGCGCGGCCGACTCGCTGCCGGGGGTGGAGCCCGGTGCGGGCAAGGTGACGCCGTTCGCGCTCTACCCCGGCAAGGGTCGCGCGACGGGCGGTGTGCGGTCCCAGCGCCTGCTCAGGGGCGAGGACGGCCTCATCCTGGCCTGGGTAGGTGCCACTCCCCCGCGTGCGCTCGGCGCCGGTGGCCAGCCGGTCGAGCTGCCCGACGTGGACGAGCGACGTGACGGGTCCGGCACCCCGATCGCGGCGCCGGTCGCGGTGATCGGCTGACCAATTTTGTCGAGGCTGTCGATTCTGGTGTCGCTCGCCCGTCCAAGGCGTGTCAACATTCGACGAACGAGGAGTTCGACATGGCTGAGAACTGGGTCTTCCTGATCCGCGAGAACGACTGGGACTCCGACGCCTACCTGCCGGAGAACCTGAAGGGGCGGGACCCCTCCGAGGACCCGGACATGGCGGCGCACGGGCGCTTCATGAAGGCCGTCGAGGAACTCGGCGTCAAGATGTCTGGTGCCGCGGCCCTGCAGAACGCCAGGTACGGCGGATGGGTCGTGCCCGGCAAGGACGGCGCAGAACCCGTCTACACCGACGCCCCGTTCACCGACACCAACGAGGTCATCACCGGCTTCTACCAGTTCGAGTGCGACGAGGCGACTGCCCGCAAGATCGCCGCGCTCGTGCCGACCGGGAACGTGATCGAGTGGCGCAAGGTCATGGACTTCGGTTCCTAGGAGGGACCTCTGCGTGGCGATCGACCCCGCGGCGTTCCGCACCGCCTGGCCACAGGTGGTGCGGTCGCTCGCGGTGGTCACTCGCAGCCTCGACAGCGGTGAGGAGTACGCCGCCGAGGCGTTCGCGCGCGCCGCAGCGCAGCCCGACGGGGCCATCGACGACCTGGTCGGCTGGTGCATCCAGGTGGGGCGCCGGACCTGGCTCGACGCGGTGCGTCACCAGGCGGTGTTCGCTCGCATCCAGCCCCAGCTCGCCCGTCCGGAGGTGGCTGCCATGGACGTGCCCACCGGGCCGGACGCACCCGGCGACGACCTCGACGACCGGCTAGCCCTGCTCTTCGTCGCCTGCGACGACGCCCTCGCCTCCGGCGCACAGCTGGTCCTGGCGATGCGGGTGGTCTGCGGTCTCACGATCCGGCAGATCGCGGGCCACCTCGGCATCGCGGAGGCCACGGCGGCCGCGCGGCTCACCCGGGCCAAGTCCGCGCTGGCCCGGGCCCGTGGCGAGTTCGCGGTGCCCGACGGCCCTGCGCGGGCTACCCGCCTGCCCGTCGTGCTGGCGTGCGTCGCGGGCCTCTTCGCCGTCGGGCAGCGGGATGCGCTGCAGCCTGCCGACGCGACGCAGGACCCAGCCCGCGACGCACTGACGCTCGCCGAGGCGCTCGTCGCCCAGTACCCCGACGAACCCGAGGTGCTCGGCCTGCGCTCCGTGTGCCGCCTGGGCCTCGCCCGGCGTCCCGGGCGCGTGCGCGACGGCGTCGCGCTGCCCCTCGACGAGGTGGACCGCTCGACGTGGGACCAGCGGCTCCTGTCAGCCGGCCTGGCCGACGCCGCGGCGGCGATCGCCACCCCCGCGGACCCGCCGGAGCAGTCGGACCCGTCGGGACGCGGGCCGGAGCGCGGGCCGGAGTGCGGGCCGGAGTCCAAACCGGAACGCGAGCTGGAACGCGGGCCGGAGTCCAAACCGGAACGCGGGCGACACCGCGAGCCGGAACGCCTGCCGGGGCGCTTCGCCCTGGAGGCCGCGATCTCCGGGGTGCACGCGACGGCTCGCGACGCGGCCGACACGGACTGGCCCCGACTGGCCCAGCTCTACGACGCGCTGCTGCACGCGTGGCCGTCCCCGGCGACGCGGGTGGCGCACCTGGTCGTGCTGGGCCGGCTCGCGATGCGCGATGGCGGTGACCTCGGTCAGATCGAACGCGACCTCGAGGAGCTCGTCGCCGACGGGCCGCCCTATGCCGCCCGGGACGCGAGCCTCGCCCTGGCGGACCTGGCCCGGCGCACCGGCCGGACCGACGAGGCGGCAGGTCGCTACCGCGAGCTGCTGGACGTGATTCCGGCCGGCCCCCTGCGAGAGTTCTGCCGACGGTGCTCCGGCTAGTCGCCTTGCTGCGTCGGGCCCCGGCTGTCGGAGAACAGATCCTCGGCAGGCCTCCACGGCTGAGTCACGACGCCAGCCCGCCGACGTCGTGGTCACGACGCCAGGCCACCGAAGTCGGAGTCACGACGCCAGTCACCGAAATCGCAGCCACAACGCCAGGCCACCAATGCCGTGGTCACCACCCAAGCCACCGAAATCGCAGCCAAAGCGCCAGGCCGTCGAAGTCGCAGGCACCCCGTAGTCCCCCACGGCGCCGGCGCGGCAGCCGACCGACGGCGCGTCGCAGCCGGCTCTCACCGCGGCACTGCCGCCGCGGCGATCTGGTGTTGAGCGCATAGCAACCGACGCCCCATGTCGCGGGGACCATGCTGACGCTCCACGGCCGCCGACGCTCGCCGACGCCCAGCCCGGCCTCCTGCTGTCGCGGGCAACGCGACCCTCCACGACAGACGCGCCTCCGGTCAGAACGGTGGCGCACTCGGGTCAGCAGGTGGGCCCGGATCGCCGGGTTCGGCCGAGGATCCGGCGGTGCTGTAGCTGCGGGGCAGCCGTTGGCCGGTGAGCGCCCGAAGGCTGAGGTCCCCGCTCGTGTCGGGATCGACTTCGCCGAGCTCGACGTGCGGATCCAGCACGGTTGGTGGCCGCTCGTGCTGACGTCCGGTGGGCGTGGTCCAGGTCGTGATCCCGGTGTCGGGGTCGCGAACGACACCCCAGCCCGCATGAGTCTTCAGGAGGTGGTGCCTACGGCACAGGGGTTGGAGATTGGTGGCCCGGGTCTGCCCCGGAGCACCGGGTGGCGAGGTCGCCGGGTCGAGGTCATGGTCGAACGGGACGATGTGGTCCAGGTCGTCCCACGCGGCAGGACTGTCGCACCCGATGAAGAACGTGCAGGTGTCGTCGCGGGCCTGCACAGCGGCGCCCAGCACCTTGCCGGGCCGGTAGGTAGTGGTGGAGTAGTCGGTCAGGATCCCTGTGGTCGGGTCCGTGAGCAGGCGCTGCCAGGTCGCGTCGGTGGCGACCGCGCGGGCGACGTCGGCCGGGATCGGGCCGAAACCGAGCCGCTGGCCGGGTGCGTCGTCCAGGCCGAGCAGTGCGCTGGCGGGGACGGTGACCCGGACGACGGGACGGGTGGGAGTGACCCGCACCAGCTGTACCACTTCCTGGACGACCTGCTCCACGACGGGCGCCCGTCCACCGCACGTGCACACCGGCTCGTCCGCGTCGTCAGGACCGCCGGAGTCCTCGGAGGCCTGCCCACTGCCGGTGTCCGCGCTCGGATCGGTGCTCGGATCGGTGCTCAGGTCCGTGCTCAGGTCCGTGCTCAGGTCCGCGCTCAGGTCCGTGCTCAGGTCCGCGCTCAGGTCCGCGCTCAGGTCCGCGCTCAGGTCCGCGCTCGAGTCCGCGCTCGAGTCCGCGCTCGAGTCCGCGCTCGAGTCCGCGCTCGGGTCCGGGCTCGAGTCCGTATAGCGGTCGGCAGGCAGGAGGCGGCCGGTGACGATGCCGGTCAACGAGTCGGCGCGGAGCTGGCCAAGGGTGCGGTCCTCCCCCGCGGCGTGCCGCAGCTGGTGGGCCATGTCGTCCACGACGCCCCAGACCGCTGCCGCGTCGACAGCGGGCAGGTAGGCCGACAGCCAGCCCATGTCGTTCTCTGCCCGGTCCAGCTGCACGCAACGCCCCTGGGCCGCCGCCCTGGCGGTCTCCGCCGCACCGTGGCGGTCCTTGGCGAACTCGAGCATCCGGTCCCGGAGCCACCGCCACGTGCGGCGCGGGGCACGGGGCAGGAACCGGGCGATCGCCTCGGCGCGCTCGGCCACGGTCAGCTGGGCGGCGCTACGAAGCAGGGTGTGTGCCTTACGGACGTCGATCCGCCCCGCCTCCAGAGCCGCGATCACGGTGGGATGCCGGGCGCCGGACTCGGCACGGACCACGACCTCGGTGGCCTCGGGGTCGGTCACCACCAGCTCGGTGGTGACCTGCCCGACCAGAGAGCTGTGTGCCAAGGGGTGCGTCTCTCGCGCGGCGCGTTGCGCTACGGCTCGGGCCTGCACGCCGGCCGCCCAGGACTGCAGGCGCCCGCACGCGCTCACCAGGTCGCCCAGTGCGTCGTCGGACAGGTCGGTCAGCAGGTCAGCGTCAGCGCCGGAAGCCTCCGCCACCACCCGCGCCAGCGCCGCACCTGGTGTACCCGACAGAGCCTGCTGCAGCATCTCGACCGGCCACAGGGCCACCGGCACGCCCTCCGGCGGCCCGGCCGGCGCGGCTTCGGGCGCGTTGCCCAACAGGCCGTCGGGTGCCACGGTAGGCGCCCAGTCGGGCGGGGCGTTCAGGACCCAGGCGGGGACCTCGTCGTACGGCACCAGACGCACTGCCATCCCGTCCCGCACCGCAGGCACGCCCAGAAGTCCGTCGCCCATGGCCGCATCGACCGCGGCTGGGTCATCCAAGACCACGCTGCTCCTGCCCGCGTAGCGCTGCCCGTCGTCCATTCTGATCCCACCTCCCTGGTCGATGACCTATCGGCCTACTTCATTGCTGCGGACGTTTGTTCGATAGTAGCCCTCACCACCGACATCCTCCCGCCGTCTGCTGTCCGCAGAAGAAGGTGCGATCAGCGCTGGCCGCCGGTAACAGACACCGGCCGTGACGTCAGCGCTGCCCCAGCTCCGCGATCGCCTCGACGAGCAGCTCCCACATCCGGGGGCCGCCGTGGCCCTCGTCCTCCACGACGCGCAGGCTGCTCCCTGGCCAGGACCGGTGCAGCCGCCAGGCGGTCACGAGCGGGCTGCCCACGTCACGCCGGCCGTGGATCAGCACCGCGGGCACCGGCCGCAGGGCCGCGATCGCGTCGAGGATGCCGGTCGGTCCGAGGAACGCATCGTTCGCCCAGTAGTGCGTCACGAGCGTCGCCTTGTTCCGTGCGACGACGTTCCGAGCGGCGACGTTCCGAGCGGCGACCACGGGGCTCGGCTCGAACCCCGGGTCCAGCGAGACGATCGTCGCCTCCCATTCCGCCCAGACCGCAGCGGCCGCCTCCCGAACGGCGGGTTCTTCGCTCCGCAGGCATCGGGCCACGGCTTCCACCACACGCTCCCCCGGTAGCGGAGGCGCGGCGGCGTGCAGACGTGCCCAGGCCTCGGGGAACAGCCGCGCGACGCCGTCGGTGATCCAGTCCACCTCTTCCCGGCTGGTGCTGGTCACCGCCAGCAGTGCCAGGCCGTCGACGCGTTCCGGGTGCGATTCGGCGTACGCCAGCGCCAGCGTCGAGCCCCACGAGACCCCCACCACGAGCCATCGGTCGATGCCCAGGTGCGCACGGAGCGCCTCGATGTCGCGGATCAGCCGCTGCGTGGTGTTCTCGCCGAGGGAGTCGAGCGCGTCGACGGCGAGCGGGCGGCTGCGGCCACACCCTCGCTGGTCCAGCCCCACCGTCCGGAAGACCGAAGGGTCGAACCAGGTCCGGTACCACCCGTGGCGTAGGCCGCTGCCGGGCCCACCGTGCAGGTAGAGCGCGGCTCTGCCGGCCGGATCTCCCGACTGCTCCCAGTAGAGGGAGGCGCCGGCTGTCTCCAGGCTGCCGGATTCGTACGGCTCGGCCTGTGGAAACATCCCGCGAGCCTATCGCCGCCGCCGTCCTCCGCGGGAGACGGCCGCCTCGGCCCGTGTCGGTGTCCAGTGGTTGACTCCAGCCCATGAACGACGTCTCGACCTACGAGTTCTCCACCGACCCCGCCCGCATCGACGCCGACCGCGTGCACGAGCTCGTCTCCCGGCACACCTACTGGGCCAAGGACCGGCCGCGCGACGTGATGGACGCCGCCATCGCGGGGTCCCGGCCCTACGGCGTCTTCCGCAGCGGCACGGGTGAGCAGGTGGCGTTCGCGCGCGTCGTGACGGACGGCGCGACGTTCGCCTGGCTCGCCGACGTCATCGTCGACCCCGGCCTGCGCGGACAGGGCATCGGCAAGCTGCTGGTCGCGGGTGTCGTCGCGGACCTCGAGCCGCTCGGGCTGCGTCGTACGCTGCTCGCGACCGCCGACGCCCACGGTCTCTACGAGCAGTTCGGCTGGGCACCGGTCAACGACGAGTACAGGTGGATGGAACGCCGGGACCCTGGAGCCGCCGGCACCAAGGAGGTCAGCGCATGAAGCTCTCCGTCGAGATCGGGGACCTCACCCACGTCGAGGCCGACGCCGTCGTCAACGCGGCGAACTCCATGCTCCTGGGCGGCGGAGGGGTCGACGGGGCCATCCATGCCGCGGCAGGACCACGCCTGCTGGAAGCGTGCCGCAGACTGCGCAACACCACTCACCGGGACGGCCTGGACGTCGGCGGCGCCGTCGCCACCCCGGCGTTCGACCTGCCGGCGTCGTGGGTGATCCATACGGTCGGGCCCAACCTGCACCGCGGACAGGACGACCCGGCCCGGCTCGCGTCCTGCTTCGCACGGTCGCTCGACGTCGCCGCGGAGCTCGATGTCCGGTCGGTCGCCTTCCCCGCGGTGAGCGCGGGCGCCTACGGCTGGCCGGTGGCCGACGTCGCCCGCATCGCCGTGGCGACCTGCCGCAGCTGGCTCGCCGAGCACCCCGCGGCAAGCATCGAGGAGGTCCGGTTCGTCGTCCTCGACGAACGGGCCCGGGACGTGTTCGAGGCCGCACTGCACGCGGGGTGAGGGCGACGGCTCAGCCTCGCTGCGTCCGGGGCGAGACGAGCCCGGACTGGTAGGCGAGCACGACGAGCTGTGCGCGGTCCCGGGCGTGCAGCTTCGTCATCGCGCGGCTCACGTGAGTCTTCGCGGTGGTCGGGCTGAGCACCATCCGCTCGGCGATCTCGTTGTTGCTGAGCCCGTGCGCCACGAGGGCCACCACCTCCCGTTCCCGGTGGGTGAGCAGGTCGAGGCCGGGCGAGGCGAGCACGTCGGGCGGGCGGGCCACGAACTCGCTGATGAGCTGCCTGGTGACCGACGGCGACAGCAGCGCGTCCCCGCGCGTCACCACGCGCAGCGCCTGCAGGAGGCTCGCCGGATCGGTGTCCTTGAGCAGGAATCCGGCGGCTCCGGCACGCAGGGCCCGGAACACGTGCTCGTCCAGGCCGTAGTTGGTCAGCATCACGACCCGCACGGCACCCAGCCGGTCGTCCTGGACGATGCGGCGGGTCGCCTCGATGCCGTCCAGCACCGGCATCTGCACGTCCATCAGCACGATGTCGGGCCGGTGCTCCAGCGCAGCCGCTACCCCCTCCTCGCCGTTGCCCGCCTCGGCGAGAACGCTCAGGTCGTCCTCGCTGTCCAGCAGCGCCCGGATACCCGAGCGGATCAGGTGCTGATCGTCGACGAGGACGACGGAGATCACGGCCGCCCCTTGGCCGGCGCGCCACCCGCAGCCCCGGTCGGGAGCTCGGCCACCACCGAGAACCCCACGGTCGGGCCGGGGCCGGCGCGCAGGTTCCCGCCCAGCGCGGCGACCCGCTCCCGCATCCCGGTCAGCCCGTGCCCTGGCACCGGCTCCTGCCGTGGCGCCGACCCGTCGTCGTCGACCTGCACCTTCAGGAGCCCGGCGCCGTACCTGAGCCAGACCCGTGCGGTCGCCCCGCCCGCATGCCTGCCGACGTTGGTCAGTGCTTCCTGCACCACGCGGTACGCCGTCTGCTCGACGTCGGGCGGCAGCGGCCGTGGCGTCCCCTCGACGGTGACGGTGATCGGCAGCCCGGACGAGCGCGCCCGGTCGACCAGCGCGGGCAGCCGGTCCAGGCCTGCGCCGCCGTCGTCGTCGTCGCGCCGCAGCGTGCCGAGGGTGGACCGGAGCTCCCGGGCCGCGTCCGTACTCGCCTCCTGGATCGCGAGCAGCGCCGCGGCGGGCTCCTCGCCCTGCTTGCGGGCCAGGTGGGCGGCTACACCGACCTGGACGTTGATCACCGAGATGCTGTGGGTCAGCGAGTCGTGGAGCTCGCGCGCGATGCGCAGCCGCTCCTCGACCGCGCGTCGGCGGGCGACCTCGTCCCGGGTACGTTCCGCCTCTTCCGCTCGCTGCTCCACCTCACGCACGTGCGCCCGCCACAGCACGAACGTGACGGTCGCCACGCCCGCCGTGGCGAGCCAGCCCGCGGCGTAGAAGCGTCGCCAGCCCAGATCAGTACGCATGGTCATCGAGCCTATGGCGGGTCGCCCGCCGCACGCATCCCCCGGTGGGAGTACTGCGCGGGGTACTCCAGGGGTAGTAGTCCGGGCGCCGTCCTACGGCGGCGCCGGTAGCCGCAGGTGTCACCCGTCGGACGACGAGAAACCGCGGCGGTCGGCGAAGGATCGGGACCGACCGGACCGACGACCGAGGAGTGACCCGGTGAGCCACCAGACCCTGAGGAACGAACCGCGCGGCGTCCTGCCGCCCGACGACGGCGGGTACGTCGCGCTGAGTACCCGCCCCGCCACGGAAGGAGCGCACCAGTGAGCTACGCGTTCGAGGCCGAGGGCCTGGTCAAGCGGTACGGGCGGACGACGGCGCTCGCCGGCATCGACCTGCAGGCCCGCCGCGGGACGGTACTCGGCGTGCTGGGGCCCAACGGCGCGGGCAAGACCACGGCCATCCAGATCCTGGCAACCCTGCTCGTGCCGGACGCCGGCCGCGCCACGGTGGCCGGGCTCGACGTCGTCCGTGACGCCGCGCGAGTACGCCGCAAGATCGGGCTCACCGGCCAGTACGCCACCGTCGACGAGGACCTCACCGGCGCGGAGAATCTCGTACTCCTCGGCCGGCTGCTCGACCTGACGCGCACCGCCGCCCGCGGCCGCGCGACGGAGCTCCTGGCCCAGCTCGGGCTGACCGAGGCGGGCGGCCTGCGGGTGTCCGCGTACTCCGGGGGCATGCGGCGCCGGCTCGACCTCGCCGCGGGGCTCATCGGCCGGCCAGAGATCGTGTTCCTCGACGAACCGACCACCGGCCTCGACCCCGGCAAGCGGGAGGACCTGTGGGCAACGATCCGCTCGCTCGCCGACGACGGCGCCACCGTGCTGCTCACCACGCAGTACCTCGAGGAGGCCGACGCCCTCGCCGACGAGATCACCGTGATCGACAAGGGCCGGGTGATCGCGCACGACACGCCCGCGGGCCTCAAGCAGCTCGTCGGGGGCCGGACCATCGTCGTGCGCCCGACGGACCCGGACCAGCTCGCCGCCGCCACCCGCGTCGTGGAGCGCGTGACCGGGCGGCCCGTCGACCACCAGCACCGCGGCGCCCTCACGACGCCGGTCGACGCCGCGCAGCACTTCACCGACGTCGTGGGCGCCCTGGAGTCGGCGGAGATCGACGTCGCCGAGCTCGCGCTCCGGCTGCCGAGCCTCGACGAGGTGTTCTTCAGCCTCACCGGCATGCCGGGCCGGACCGACGTGACAGGCATGACCGACGTGACCGACACGACAGGGACGAGGGAGTCAGCATGACCCGAACAGCCACCCGACCGGCCGTCGTCCGCCCGACCGCCGGAACCGCACCGCGGCCGTGGCCGCTGCTCCGGCACGGCCTCGCCCTCGCGGGGCGCAGTCTCACCAAGACCAGGCGCAACCCCGGCGTGCTCCTGGACGCCGTGATCATGCCGGTCATCTTCCTGCTGATGTTCGTCTACCTCTTCGGAGGTGCCGTCAGCGGGTCGTCCCAGGCGTACCTCCAGTACGTCTTCCCTGGCGTGCTCGTGCTCACGACGATCCTGACCGGGCAGGTCTCGACCGGGCTGAGCATCGTGCTCGACATGAAGAAGGGGGTCTTCGACCGGTTCCGCAGCATGCCGATCGCGCGCTCGGCACCGTTGCTCGGGTCGGTGCTGGGCGACGCCGTCCGCTACCCGCTGGCCGTCGCGATGCTCTTCGGCCTCGCCTACCTGCTCGGGTTCCGGGTCGAGACCGACCTGGCGTCCGCCCTGGGGGCGGTCGCCCTGGCCATCGGGTTCGGCTTCGCGCTCAGCTGGCTGACGGTGCTGGTGGCGGTGCTGCTCCGGGACGAGAACATGGTCAGCACCGTCGCGTTCCTGCTGCCGTTCCCGCTGGTGTTCGGCACGAGCATGGCAGCGCCCGCAGAGACGATGCCCGGCTGGCTCCAGGCCTGGGCCGAGGTCAACCCGGTGAGCCACGCGATCGACGCGAGCCGTGCGCTGCTGCTCGGCGGGCCCGCCGCCGAGCCCGTGACGATGACCCTGCTGTGGGGCGGTGTCGCCCTCGTGGTCCTCGGTCCGCTCGCCGCGTGGGCCTACCGGCGGCGCATGTGAGTCAGCTCGTGAGGAGCTTGCGCAGCTCCGCCGGCGTCGTGGCGATCGCCGCGGCGCCGGCGGCCTCCAGCTCGCCGGGTGCCGCGTAGCCCCAGGTCACACCGATGGTCGGGACGTCATGGTGGGCGGCCGCGTGCACGTCGTGCTCGCGGTCGCCCACCATGACGACCTGGCCGGGCGCGGCCCCGAGGGCCACCGCGTGGGCCAGCGCCCGCTCGACCACCACCTCCTTGCCCTCCACCAGACCGGCCGCCTCGCCCGCGGCGCCGTGGACGCCGTCGAGGCCGCCGGTCAGATAGCCGTCGAGCCCGAAGTGCTCCACGATCTGCCGCGCGTAGTGCTCCGGCTTGGCCGTCGCGACCAGGAGCGTCACTCCCGTCGCGCGCAGCTCCGCGAGCGCCTCGGGGAACCCGGGGACGACGGAGTTGTCGAACATGCCGTGCTTCTCGAAGTCGCGCCGGTAGGCGGCGATCGTGGTGGCGGCGTCGGCGTCGGACAGGCCGATGCCGGTCATGCTCGCCCCGAGCGGCGGGCCGACGAAGGTGCGCAGCACCGCGTCGGTGGGGACGTCGAAGCCGGCGTCGGTGAACCCGACACGCAGGGACGCGATGATCCCGGGGGCGGAGTCAGTGAGGGTGCCGTCGAGGTCGAGCAGGACGTGCGTGGTGCGGGTGGGTAGCGAGAGGGTCACCGGACGAGCGTGCCACAGGTTCAGTGGCGGTCCTGGTGCGCGTCCGCGTCCTCGTTCCTGCCCGCACCGCGTCCGTGGCCGGGTGGCGTTCCCGCCTCCTGCCCCGGTTCGACGACGACGAACTGGCCCATCATCCCGTCGTCCTCGTGCATGAGCATGTGGCAGTGGTACATGTAGGGCACGTCCGGGTCGGCGTAGTCGTCGAACCGCATGAGGAGCCGGTAGGTGGTGCTCGGTTCGAGGTACACGGTGTCCTTGGGCCCGGCCAGCTCGGGCGGTGGCGGGTCGCCGTCGATCGACAGGATGCGGAACTGCACGTCGTGCACGTGGAAGCTGTGGGGCATGGGCACGATGCTGCGCACCTCCCAGATCTCGGTGCTGCCCACCTCCGCCACCTCGTCGATGCGGCCCATGTCCATGCTCCGACCGTTGATCTTGCGGTCGTCGAGCTCGAACGTGCGCGTCACGGTCGCGTCGTCCTCGTGCAGCGCGTCCTGCTCCGCGTGGACCGACTTCTCCCAGGCGGGCTCGGGTGCTGGTGCGAGCTGGTCGGCGGCGCGCAGCTCCAGCACGTCGAATGCGTCGTTGCCACCCATCGCGAACGGGACGACGACGCCGCCCAGGTCGGCCTCGAACGAGTGCAGGCGCGTGGTCTCCCCCGGCTCCATCCGCACGATCACCTCGGCGCGCTCGCCGGGTGCGAGTCGCACGTGGTCGAGCCGGACCGGTGCGTCCAGCAGCCCGCCGTCGGTGGCGACGAGGTCCATCTCGCGGTCGGCGAAACCGAGCTGGAACGTGCGAGCCGTCGACCCGTTGAGCAGGCGCAGCCGCACGCGCTCGGTGGTGACCTCCTGGTAAGCGCCGATGATGCCGTTGGTCATGACGACGTCGCCGAGCGTGCCCGGCTCGCCGGTGTCGTCCTCGAGCTCGAGCTGCCCTTCGTCGTCGATGACCTTGTCCTGCACGATCACCGGGATGTCGTCGACGCCATAGGTGTCGGGCAGGTCGGCGGCGCGCGAGGCGTCGTCGTCCAGGATGAACATGCCCGCCAGGCCGCGGTAGACGTGCTCCTCCGTGGCGCCGTGCGGATGCGGGTGGTACCAGAGGGTGCCGGCGGGCTGGTCGATCTCCCAGGTCGGGCGCCAGGTGCCGCCCGGCTCGACCTCCTGGTGCGGCCCGCCGTCCATCTCCGGGGGCAGGTGCATGCCGTGCCAGTGCACGCTGGTCGGCTCGTCGAGGTCGTTCGCGACCTCGACGGCCACCCGTTCGCCGCGTTCGGCGCGCAGGGTCGGACCGAGGTAGGAGCCGTCGAAGCCCCAGGTCCGCGTCTCGACGCCGGGCCGGAACTCGGTGACGCCCTCCTGGGCGGTGAGGGAGAAGACGCGGGTGCCGTCGACGACCTTCGACGGCGCCAGGGGCGGGATGGCGAGCTCGTTGGTGAACTCCGCCTCGTCGACGGAGCTGACCGAGCCGGGGACGAGCGCGCACCCGGCGAGGGCACCGCCGGCCAGCGCGAGCGTCACCGCCCCTGCCACGAGGGACCGGACACCCTGTCGCGCTCGGGTCCGGCGCGCTCGGGCCTGGCGCGCGCCGGGCGCCGCGACCCGCCTCATCGGCCGGACCCCCGCAGGCGCTGCACGCCGGCGGCGGCGAGGCCCGCCAGGGCTCCCCACATCGCCTCGAAGAGCAGCGCCGGAACGATGGTCCACAGCGGTCCGCCACCGGGACCGCCGAAGCCCCCGAGCACGGGGACCAGCAGCGCGACGGCGTGGGCGACGAGCCCGTAGGCGACGCCCGTGAGCGTGAGCGTGAGCACCGGCCGGGGCACCCGACCGAGGCCGACCACCCCGATCCAGACGACTGCGGTGATGCCGACGATGGTGAGCGCCCTGGGTGCGCCGGTGCCGAGGGTTCCGGTGAGGCCGGTCAGAGGCCAGAGCAGCGCCAGTGCGGCGAGGCCGCCGACGACCGCCCAGGGGACGGGGACCGGTGCGGACCGGTCCGGGGCCGGCTGAGCGGGAAGGTGTGGTGAGGTCATGTCTCGACGGTGCCGGTCGGGGGCGGGGCTCCACATCGGCCCGGGATCGTCTCCTGGTGTCGCCTGGAGGCGACAGGAACCCTGATGCCTCCAGGCCGTGCGATCCGTAGGGTGACGGTGTGCCAGAGCAGAGCGCGGTCCCGCGAACGGTCGACCCCCGCGTCGTCGACCCCCGCGTCACGGACATCGCCCTGGGGCTCGCCATGTCGCTCTCGGTAGCGGTCGTCATCGCGGCGGACCCCGACGCCGTGCGGCACGCCGGACCCGGGGCGTACCTGTTCGCCGTGGGTTTCGGGGCGCTGGTCCTGGTGCGGCGCCGTGCGCCACGCACCGTGCTCGTGGTCACCGTGCTCGGCGTGTTCGTCTACTACATCTTCCAGTTCGCACCCATCGGCATGGCGCTGCCCGCGATCGCCGCGCTCTACTCGGCCGCGGAGCTGCGGCACACCGCCTGGGCGATCGGCGCCGGAGCCACCCTGGTGGCGGTCGCGACGTACTACCGCACGGTGGGCAACACCCCTGAGGAGGCGCTGGCGCCCTACGACCTGGTCACGAACCTGGCGCTCGCGGCGGCCGCGATCGCGCTCGGCGTGGCGGTGCGGCTCACCCGCGAGGCGCGGTTCCACGAGGCCCGGGCCGCCGAGCAGCGCCTGCAGGCGGAGCGGCTACGCATCGCGCGCGACCTGCACGACGTCGTCGGGCACAACCTGTCGGTGATCGCCCTGCACTCCGGCGTGGCCGCTGAGGCGGTCGGACGGGACGACGACGCGGCCCGTGGCGCACTGGAGCACGTGCGGACTGCGACGTCCGGCACGCTGCACGAGCTGCGCTCGACCGTCCGGGTGCTGCGCGGGCCGGTAGGCGGATCACCCGGCACCTCAACCGGCACCGCGGAGGCAGGAGCTCCCGCGCCGACCGGACTGACCGGGGTGGACGCCCTCGCCGACTCGGCACGGGCGACCGGCCTCACCGTCGACGTCGCGCTCGACGTACCGGACGGAGCCCTGGACGGCGCCATCTCCGCCGCCGCCTACCGCGTCGTGCAGGAGTCCCTGACGAACGTGCTGCGGCACGCCGCCGCCACCCGCGTGACCGTCCGGGCACGGGTTACCGAGGACCGGCTCGCCCTGCGCGTGTCCGACGACGGCCGGGGCGCCGGCCCGGACCTCGTGCCCGGCTCGGGGCTGTCCGGGATGCGCGAGCGGGTGGCGCTGCTCGGCGGCGGCCTCACCGCCGGCGACGCACCCGGCGGCGGGTTCCTCGTGTCCGCCGACCTGCCCCTCCGGCTGGAGACGGGAGAACCGTGATCCGGATAGTGCTCGTGGACGACCAGGAGCTCGTGCGCGCCGGCCTGCGCGCCCTCGCGGAGAGCGAGGGCGACATCGCGGTCGTCGGGGAGGCCGCCGACGGGCGTGCGGGCGTGTCCCGGGTGCGGGAGCTGCGGCCCGACGTCGTCCTGATGGACATCCGCATGCCCCGCCTGGACGGGCTGGCCGCCACCCGCGAGATCGTCGCCGATCCCGCACTGGCGGGCGTCCGGGTGCTGATCCTGACCACGTTCGACGAGGACGAGCACGTGTTCGACGCCATCCGGTCAGGCGCGGCCGGCTATCTGCTCAAGGACGTCGCGCCCGGCGAGCTGCGCCGTGCCATCCGCGTCGTCGCGGCGGGCGAGGCGCTGCTCGACCCGGGCGTGACGGCTGCCGTGCTGCGCGCGGTCGCCGCGAGCCCGGCGCCCCGGTCCGGCGTCGACCGGATCGCGGGGCTCACCGAGCGCGAGCGCGAGGTGCTGCAGCAGCTGGGCCGGGGCCTCACGAACGACGAGATCGCCCGCGAGCTCTATCTCAGCCCGGCTACCGCCCGGACCTACGTGAGCCGGCTGCTCGCCAAGCTCGGCGCCCGCGACCGCGCGGCGCTGGTGATCCTCGCGTACGAGACGGGGCTCGTCCGACCGTGAGCCGGCCGAGCCCTGTCCCGTACGAGCGGGATCAGCCGGATCAGAGCGACCTGAGCCGCGGGAGCACGTCCTCGCTGAACTGCGTGAGGAACCGCTCCTGGTCGTGGCCGGGGCCGTGCACCACGAGGTGGTTCAGGCCGGCGTCGACGTAGGGCTTGATCTGCTCGACCGCCTGCTCCGGGTCGGACGCGACGATCCAGCGCTTGGCCACCTGGTCGATCGGCAGCTCGTCGGCCAGCCGCTCCATCTCGGTGGCGGAGTTGACGCTGTGCTTCTGCTCGGGCGTGAGCGACAGCGGCGCCCAGAACCGGGTGTTCTCCAGCGCGGTCGCGGCGTCGCGGTCGTAGGAGATCTTGATCTCGATCATCTTGTCGACCTGCGTGGCGTCCCGCTCCGCCTTGGCCGCACCCTCGGCGACCGCGGGGAGCAGCTTCTCCGTGTACAGGTCCATGCCCTTGCCGGACGTGCAGATGAAGCCGTCACCGGCGCGGCCGGCGTACTTCGCCACGAGCGGGCCGCCCGCCGCGATGTAGACCGGGACCGGGTTCTCCGGCCGGTCGTAGATGTTGGCGCCGACGAGCTCGTAGTAGTCGCCCTTGAAGTCGACGCTGTCCTCGGTCCAGAGCGCCCGCATGAGCTGCACGGCCTCGCGCAGGCGCGCGAACCGCTCCTTGAACTCGGGCCACTCGCGGCCGGAGACCGCCGTCTCGTTCAGGGCCTCGCCCGTCCCGACGCCGAGGAGCACGCGGTTCTCGGTCAGCAGGGCGAGGCTCGCGAACGTCTGCGCGATCACGGCCGGGTTGTACCGGAACGTCGGGGTCAGCACGCTCGTACCGAGCTGGATCCGCGAGGTCCGCTCCCCCGCGGCCGCGAGCCAGGCCAGCGCCGACGGCGCGTGACCACCCTCGTGCCGCCACGGCAGGAAGTGGTCGGAGACCATGGCGCTGTCCAGTCCCACCTCCTCGGCGCGTACTGCGAGCTCAACCAGCTCGCGCGGCCCGAACTGCTCGGCGGACGCCTTGTACCCAATCTTCAGAGTCACATCTGCGACCCTACGCTCGATCACCCACACCCGAGCGTCGGCGTCGCGCACGTCACATCTGTCCTGGTCAGCTCAATGCCCGCAGCACCCGGCTCGGTGACGGGCGGCCGAGATGTCCTTCCAGCCAGGCACCGGTCTCCACCAGCCGCGGCATGGACACGCCGGTGCTGATCCCGAGCCCCTCCAGCATCCACACCAGGTCCTCGGTGGCGAGGTTCCCCGTGGCCGACTCCGCGTACGGGCAGCCGCCGAGCCCGCCCGCCGAGGTGTCGAACGTGGTCACCCCGTGCCGCAGCGCGGCGGCGACGTTGCCGAGCGCCTGCCCGTAGGTGTCGTGGGCGTGCAGGGCGAGCACGTCGTCTGGCAGGCCGGCCTCGTTGAGCGCGTCCAGGAGCGCCACGACGTGCCCCGGCGTACCGACGCCGATCGTGTCCCCGAGCGAGAGCTGCTCCGCCCCGAGGTCCATGAGCCGCTTGCCCGCCGTGACGACCTGCGCGATCGGCACGTCGCCCTCCCACGGGTCGCCGAAGCACATCGAGACGTACGCCCGCACCCGCATCCCTGCCGCGCGGGCCCGCGCCATGACCGGCTCGAACATCGCGTACTGCTCGTCGAGCGACCGGTTCAGATTACGCCGCGCGAACGTGTCGGTGGCGCTGGCGAAGACCGCAACGTGCCGCAGCCCCAGGTCGTAGGCGCGCTCCAGCCCGCGCTCGTTGGGCACGAGCACCGGCAGGTCGCGGGCCCGGTCGCCGAGCCGGTCCACGAGGGCGGCGAGCACCTCCTCGGCGTCGGCCAGCTGGGGCACCCAGCGCGGATGCACCAGGCTGGTGGCCTCGACATACGGCAGGCCGGCGTCGAGCAGCCGCTCGACCAGGTCGACCTTGACCGCGGTCGGGATGATCGCCTTCTCGTTCTGCAGGCCGTCGCGCGGGCCCACCTCGTAGACGGTCACGCGATCGGGCAGGCTCGGGTCCGGCACCACCTGGGGGCGGCGGAGCTGCTCAGACATCGGTCGCCTCCTGCCCGGACCCGGTTCGCCCGGTCCCAGCCTGCCCGGACCCGGCTCGCCCAGCGTCGGCTTGCCCAGCCCCGGCCGGCTCCACCTCGAACAGCACCTGCCGTGCGGCGACCTGCTCCCCCGCCGCCGCGCGCACGCGCACCACACCGTCCGCCGGCGCCAGGAGCGCCACCTCCATCTTCATCGCCTCCAGCACACCGAGCGGCTGCCCGACGGTCACCGCGGCACCATCCGGCACCTCGACGCGAGCCAGCACGCCCGGCATCGCGGCGAGGACCACGCCGTCGGACAGCTCGGCCGCCCCGACGCTCGAAGCGCCGGGCCGGACGAACCGGAACGTATGGCCGCGTGTGCTCACCTCCACCGAGCGCGGGCCGACGTCGACGGCGAACCGCGCGGTCGTCCCGCCCAGCTCCAGCAGGCCGTCGCCCACCGCACCTCCAACAGACCGGCACGACGTCGGCGGCTCGCCCTCCCGCCGCACCTCGCCCCGCGCGGTGTTCACGCGGAGCACCGCGTCGTCGAGCTCGACCCAGGTGTCGGCGGGCGGTCCGCCCAGACGCCAGCCGTCGCCGCCGTCGGCCACCGCTGCCGCAGCCACCGACCAGGCGGCCGCCACCAGCGCGGGCGCCGGGTCGGGAGCCGGCATCGGATGGGTGTCGAGCCACGCGGTGTGCACCTCGCCGTCGCGGAAGGCGGCGGAGTCCGCGAGCGCCCGCACGAACCCGGTGTTGGTGACCAGGCCGCCGATCGCGGTCGAGTCGAGCGCGTCGACGAGGCCCCGCCGGGCGGTCTCCCGGTCGGGGCCCGTCGCGACGATCTTGCCGACCATGGGATCGTAGGCGGCGGGCACCACCGTGCCGTCCTCGATGCCGGCCTCGACGCGCACTGCGCCGCTGGTCGAGCCCGTCGAGACCGGCCACCGCACCCGGGTGGCGGTCCCGGCCTGCGGCAGGAACCCGCCGTAGGCGTCCTCCGCGTAGATCCGCGCCTCGATCGCGTGGCCGACGACGGCGACGTCGTCCTGCGTGAACCCCAGCTCCTCGCCGGACGCCACGCGGAGCTGCTGCTCGACCAGGTCGATCCGCTCGCCGCGCACCGTGATCACCTCTTCGGTGACGGGGTGCTCGACCTGGAGGCGCGTGTTCATCTCGAGGAACCAGGCGCCGCCCTCGCTGGTCGAGCCTGTCGCGGCCCCGGTTCCGGCAGGCTCAACCCCTGGGGGGACCTCGACCAGGAACTCCGCCGTCCCGACGCCGGTGTAGCCGACCTCGCGGGCCAGGTCCACGGCCCAGGCGTGCAGGTGTGCGCGCAGGTCGGGGTCGAGGTCGGGCGCAGGTGCCTCCTCCAGGACCTTCTGGTGGCGGCGCTGGGCGGAGCAGTCGCGCTCGTGCAGGTGGAGCACGTGCCCGTGCTCGTCGGCGAGGATCTGCACCTCGACGTGCCTGCCGCGCTCGACGTACCGCTCCAGCAGCACGGTGTCGTCGCCGAACGCCGCGGCGGCCTCACGTCGGGCGGCCGCGACGGAGGACTCGAGCTCGTCCTGGCTGCGCACGACGCGCATGCCCTTGCCCCCGCCGCCGGCAGCCGCTTTGACGAGCAGGGGGAAGCTACCGCCGGTCGAGCCCACTTCGCTGGTCGAGCTTGTCGAGACCCCGCTCCCGAACGGGTCCTCGGTCTGCCGGAGGGCAACCTGCGAAAGAGTCGGCACGTCCGCCTTCTCGGCGATCTTCCGTGCCGTGTCCTTGCGGCCCATGGCATCCATCGCCTCGGGCGGCGGCCCCACCCAGGTGAGGCCCGCGCCGACGACGGCGCGCGCGAAGTCGGACTGCTCGGACAGGAACCCGTAGCCGGGGTGGACGGCGTCGGCGCCGGTCTCCTTCGCGGCGGCGAGCAGCGCCGGGACGGACAGGTACGACGCGGTGTTGGTCGCAGCGGACGGCGCGGCGTCGAGCCGCACGGCGACGTCGGCGGCGCGGGTGTGGGGGGCGGTGCGGTCGGCGTCGGAGTAGACGGCGACGGTGCGCAGCCCGAGGCGGCGCGCGGTGCGGATGATCCGCAGGGCGATCTCGCCGCGGTTGGCGATGAGCAGGGTGTGGATCGTGGTGGGCATGTCAGTCACATCCGGAAGATGCCGTAGGACGGCTCGGCGATCGGGGCGTTGGCCGCTGCGGCGAGGCCGAGGGCCAGGACGCGGCGGGTGTCGGCGGGGTCGATCACACCGTCGTCCCAGAGGCGGGCGGTGGCGTAGTAGGGGTTGCCCTGGGCTTCGTACTGGGCGCGGATCGGGTCCTTGAACGCCTCGACCTCCTCGGCCGGCGCGTCGGCGAGCTCGCGGCGCACGGTCGCGAGGACGGACGCCGCCTGCTCGCCGCCCATGACGGAGATGCGGGCGCCCGGCCACATCCAGAGGAACCGGGGGTCGTAGGCACGGCCGCTCATGCCGTAGTTCCCGGCGCCGAACGAGCCGCCGAGCACCACCGTGAACCGCGGCACCGACGTGCACGCCACGGCGGTGACCAGCTTGGCGCCGTCCTTGGCGATGCCGCGGTGCTCGTACTCCTTGCCGACCATAAAGCCGGCGATGTTCTGCAGGAACACCAGCGGGATGCGGCGCTGGTCGCAGAGCTGCACGAAGTGGGCCCCCTTGAGCGCCGACTCCGAGAACAGGATGCCGTTGTTCGCCACGATGCCGACCTGGTACCCGTCGATGCGGGCGAAGGCGCACACCAGGGTCTCGCCGTACCGGGCCTTGAACTCGGTGAGCTGGGAGCCGTCGACGAGCCGCCGGATCACGTCGCGCACGTCGTAGGGGGTGCGCGGGTCGGCGGGCACGTCGTAGAGGCCGTCGGGGTCGAGCTCCGGCTCCTCGGGCGGTTCCCGGTCGAGGCTCGGCGCGCCGGCCGGCGTCGTACCGATGATCTCGCGGACGATGCGCAGGGCGTGCGCGTCGTCGTCGGCCAGGTGGTCGGCCACGCCCGACGTCGTGGTGTGCACGACGCCGCCGCCCAGCTCCTCGGCGGTGACGACCTCGCCGGTGGCCGCCTGCACCAGGGGCGGCCCGCCGAGGAAGATGGTGCCCTCGTCCCGGACGATGACCGCTTCGTCGCTCATCGCCGGCACGTAGGCGCCGCCCGCCGTGCAGGAGCCCATGACCGCCGCGATCTGCGGGATGCCTCGCGCGGACAGGTTGGCCTGGTTGTAGAAGATGCGGCCGAAGTGCTCCCGGTCGGGGAACACCTCGTCCTGCATCGGCAGGTACGCGCCGCCGGAGTCCACGAGGTAGACGCAGGGCAGGTGGTTCTCGGCGGCGACCTGCTGCGCGCGCAGGTGCTTCTTCACCGTCGCCGGGTAGTAGGTGCCGCCCTTGACGGTGGCGTCGTTGGCGACGATCACGCACTCACGTCCCGCGATCCGGCCGATGCCCGTGACGATGCCCGCGCTGGGCACCGCCCACTCACCGCCGTACATGTCGTAGGCCGCGAGGGCCCCGATCTCGAGGAAGGCGCTGCCGGGATCGAGCAACCGGTCGACCCGGTCGCGCGCGAGCAGCTTGCCGCGTGCCGTGTGTTTCTCGCGCGCCGCGGGCGAGCCGCCCTCGCGCACGCGGGCCAGCCGCTCGCGCAGCTGCGCGGTGAGGGTGCGTAGATCCGGTCCAACGCCGGTGTCGGTGGCCATGGTCCGCAGCATAGTCCGCTGGTTAATGATCGTTAACCCCTGAGGTCGACAACTGGTGAACTGTTCGGACAGAGCGCGGTTCCCCGCTCTTAGACTGCTCCCGTGACTCCGCGCAGGCAGCAGATCCTGAGCACGGCCGCCGACCTGTTCGCCGCCCGTGGCTTCCACGGTGTCTCCATGGGCGACATCGGCGCGGCCGTCGGCATCTCCGGCCCTGCCCTGTACAAGCACTTCGTGAGCAAGGACGACATCCTCGGGCAATGCCTGCTGCACGCCTCCGACCAGCTTCTCGCCGGGGCGCGGGAGCTGCTGTCCGACGCCGAGGCCGCACCCGGGCACGCGCTGGAGGCCCTGATCGCCCGACACGCCGACTTCGCGCTCGACAACCCCGCGCTGATCATCGTGCAGGAGCGGGAGTGGGGCGCGCTCGGCGCGGACACCCGGGCGCAGGTCCGCAAGCGTCAGCTCGCCTACGTCGACGTGTGGTGCGACGCCCTGCGACCGCTGCGTCCCGACCTGTCGGCGACGCAGGCGCGAGCCGCGGTGCAGGCCGCGTTCGGCCTGCTGAACTCGACCCCGCACAGCGCCCGCATAGGCCGCGCCACCATGCGAGCCCTCCTGACGAGCATGGCGCGCGCAGCCCTCCTCCCCTAGACCGTTGAGTGCGTGGTATTCGCCCGGTCGAAACGGTTCGAGAGGGCAAATATCACGCACTCAACGGGCTACTCGACGGGGAGGCCCAGGCCCCTCGCGATGAGCATGCGTTGGAGTTCCGACGTGCCCTCGCCGATCTCCAGGACCTTCGCGTCCCGGTAGAACCGCGCGATCGGGCCGTCCTCCATGACGCCGTAGCCGCCGAACACCTGCGCAGCGATGCGCGTGGCGGTCACGGCGGACTCCGTGGCATAGAGCTTGGCGACCGACGACGCCCTGCGGAACTCGTCGAGCGGCGCACCGTCGTCCTTCAGGGCGGCCGCCCGGTAGGTGAGCGCGCGGCTCGCCTGGAGCATCACCTCGACGTCGGCGATCTGGAAGGCCACGCCCTGCTTGCGGCCGATCGGCCCGCCGAAGGTGGGGCGCACGCCCGCGTGCTCCACGCTCAGGTCGAGCATCGCCTGGATGCAGCCGGTGGCCAGGGCCGCCACGGCGACCCGGCCGGTGTTGAGGGAGATCATGAGCTGCTTGAACCCGTTGCCCCGTACGCCGAGCAGGTTCGCCTCGGGGACGCGGACGTTCTCGAACCGCAGCGCGTGGGTGTCGCAGGAGCGCCAGCTCATCTTGTCGTGCAGGGGTTCGACGATGAACCCGGGCGTATCGGTCGGCACCAGGATGGCGCTGAGCTCGGGCCGCCCGTCAGGCAGGGTGCCGGTGCGCGCCGCGACGGTGCACAGGCTGGTGATGGGGGTCCCGGAGTTGGTGATGAACTGCTTGGCGCCGTTGATGACCCACTCGCCGTCGACGAGCTCCGCCGTGGTGCTCATGGCGTTGGCATCGCTGCCCGCGCCCGGTTCGGTGAGGCCGAACGCGCCGAGCCGGCGGCCCGCCACGAGGTCGGGCAGCCAGGTCTGCTTCTGCTCCTCGGTTCCGTAGGCCAGCAGGGTTCCCACCCCGAGGCCGACGCCGGCACCGAGCGTGATGCCGACGGACTGGTCCACGCGGCCGATCTCTTCGACGGCGATGCTGAGTCCGGTGAGCCCGAGGTCGGACCCGCCGTATTCCTCAGGGGCGGTCAGGCCGAACAGGCCCAGCTCTCCCATCTGGTGCACCACCTCGACGGGCAGGCGACTTTCCCTGTCCCATCGGGCGATGTGGGGCGCGATCTCGCGGTCGGCGAATTCCCGGACCGCGTCCCGGAGCTTGGTGTGCCCCGGGTTCTCTGGTGAGGTATGCATGTTAGGCATGCCACCGAGGTTAACCATCATTAACCCCTGTGCGCTAGATGCCAGAGTGCGTAAGGCCCCACCAGGAGGACTCCATGCCCACCCCCAGCCACGTCGCGTACGAGGTCGTCGCGCCCGAGCCGGCCGCTCCATCGGCCCCCTTCGCCCGGATCACGCTCGACTTCCCGGAGCGGCGCAACGCCCTCTCGCTCGCCCTGCTCGACCAGCTCCAGGCCGCTCTGGACCGCGCGGCGCACGACGACGTCCGCTCGGTCGTCCTGGCCGCGAACGGTCCAGCGTTCTGCTCGGGGGCGGACCTCACCGAGGCGCTCGCCGACGGCATGACCCGCTCCGCGCGGCGGCTCGCCGAGGTGCTGCGCGCGATCCTCGCCCTGCCCAAGCCCGTCGTGGCGCGCGTGCACGGGCCGGTGCGGGCCGGTGGGATCGGGCTGGTCGCCGCGTGCGACGTCGCGATCACCGCCGACCACATCACCTACGCCTTCACGGAGGCCCGGCTCGCGCTCGCGCCCGCCGTCATCTCGCTGGCGGTGCTGCCGCGGATGACGCCGCGCGCGGCGTCACGCACCTTCCTGACCGGTGCGTCCTTCACCGCCGCCGACGCAGCGGCCTGGGGCCTGGTGACCGACGCCGTCCCGGCGGCCGACCTCGACCAGGCGGTCGACGCCGTCCTGGCGGACCTGGCGGCGGGCGACCCGCAGGGGCTCGCCGCGACCAAGGAGCTGCTCAACGCGGACCTGCTGACCCGCTTCGACACGCACGTGGACGACGCCGTCACCGGGTCGGCCGAGCTGTTCGGCTCGGAGCGGGCGCGCACCGCGATGGAGCGGCTGCTGCGGCGCTGACCGGGAAACAGTGTTGGATGGGGGTGTGGCCACCCGGATCTCCCTGCGCAACGCGCGCTTCCAGCAGTTGCAGACCCTGCTCACCAACCGCAACAAGCGGCATCGCGCCGGGCAGTTCATCGTGCAGGGCGTGCGCCCCGTCACGATGGCCGTCGAGCACGGCTGGGAGATCCAGGCGCTGCTGTACGACGGCGAGCGCCGCCTCTCGCAGTGGGCCAGGGACCTGCTCGCGGCCCACCCGCACACCGAGCACGTCAAGATGTCGCCCGACCTGCTCGCCGAGCTGGCCGAGAAGGACGAGGTCGAGCTCCTCGCCGTCGTCGCCATGCGGCCCGACGTCCTGGACCGCATCGAGGCCGGCCCGGACTTTCTCGGGGTCGTGTTCGACCGGCCTACCCAGCCGGGCAACATCGGCGCGGTCATCCGGTCGGCCGACGCGTTCGGTGCGCACGGCGTGATCACCACCGGCCACTCGGCCGACGCCTACGACCCCAAGGCGGTGCGCGCCACCACCGGATCGTTCTTCGCGATGCCCGTGGTGCGGAGCCCGTCCCCGGCGGCGGTCGTCTCCTGGGTCGAGGAGCGCCGTGCCGCCGGCCTCCCGATGGTCGTCGTGGCCACGGACGAGGTCGGTGAGGCCGACGTGTCCGCGTTCGACCTCACCCAGCCGGTCCTGCTGCTGGTCGGCAGCGAGAACGACGGTCTGACCCGCGCGTGGCGCGACGCCGCCGACGTGACGCTGAGCATCCCGATGACCGGCTCGGCGAGCTCGCTCAACGCGGCCAACGCCGCCACCGTGGTGCTCTACGAGGCCCGGCGCCAGCGTCTCGCGAGGTAGCACCCCCTGGGTAGGGGTTCAGAGCTCGATCGAGAACATCCGCGACCCCGACGTCTTGACGTACCCGAGGCTCGCGTAGAGACCGTGCGCGCCGCTCGGGTTGGCCGTGTCGACGTCGAGCGCCGCGTACTGCATGCCGTCGTCCGCGAACGCCCGCAGGCCCGCCGCGAGCGCTGCGAGGGCCGCCTTGCGCCCCCGGTAGGCACGGCGCGCCCCCAGGATGTCGGTGTAGCCGAACGAGTAGCCGCGCACCGCGAAGTCCTCGGTGTACCGGGCCGCCAGCTGGTAGCCCACGACGAGGGGTACCCCGGCGCGCAGCGCGGCGGCCGTCTCGGGGTCGGTGTCGGGCGAGGCGAGCAGCGCGTCGACGTCGGGCGCCTGGTCGACGACGAGGAAGGACCACTCGGGCGCGAAGCAGGCCCTTTGCGCCCACTGCTCGCGGGTCTGCGGCTGGCTGCCCCAGTGGTCGCGGAAGGCGTCGTTGTGCGCGAGGCGGGTCGCCTCGTCGAGGTTCGCCGACCACGGCACGAGCCGTAGCGACCCCGTCAGGGGCACGTCCGGCACGGGGCCGGCGGAGGGTCCGCCGAGCGGTCGCGCGAGGTCGGAGTAGTACCGGCGCACCTGGAAACCGGCCCGCTCGTAGAGCCGGTGCTTGGTGGTGGGAGCGTCGTCCTCGGCGAACACGCCGATCCGCGCGGGGACGTCCTTGCCCGACGCCGCCAGCAGCTGCCGCGCGCGGCCGGCCTCCCAGGCGAGCAGCTCGCGGCCGATGCCCTCGCCGCGCCGGTCCGGGCGCACGCCGCCCCAGCAGAAGGCGCGGACCTGCGTCACGTCGCCGGGCGGGCACTCGACCTGGGCCCAGGCGACGAGCGCGCCGTCGTCGGCCGGGTCGGTGGAGAAGCCGAGCAGGGAGTCCGCGGCCATGTCGCGCCAGGCGCCCTCGAAGATCTCCTCGATCTCCTCCAGGGTCTCGGCGTACGGCTCGGCGTCGGCCCGGGCGATGTGGTTGCGCAGCGCCAGCCAGACCGGGGCGTCCTCGCGGGTGGCGGCACGCCAGGTCAGGCCGCCGGCCGTGGGCAGGGTCAGGGTCGCCGGCGGGGCCGCGCGCTCGGCGATCGGGGCGAGGGGCGTGGTGTCCACGGTCATGATCTCTCCTTGGGAGCTCAGGTCTTCTCGTTGCTCAGAGCTCGATGGTGAAGAGGGTCGAGCCGTCGCTCTTGGTATAGCCGAGGCGTGCGTACAGGCCGGTGGCGCCGGTCGGGTTGTCCGTGTCGACGTCGAGCTCCGCCTGCTGCATGCCAGCGTCGGCGAACACGCGCATCGCGTGCGTCAGCAGCGCCACCGCGATGCGGCGGCCCCGGTAGTCACGCCGCACGCCCAGCAGGTCGGTGTAGCCGGCCGTGTACCCCTGGGACTCCCAGTCGTGCTCGTAGCGCGAGGCCAGGTGCAGCCCGACGACGTAGGGCGTACCCGGTGCGACGGTGCCGTCCCCCGGCTGTTCCTGCTCGGAGCCCTGGTACCGCACCGACTCGTCGACCACCACGAAGGACCACTCGGGTGCGAACGAGCTGCGGTACGCCCGCCAGGACTCGGGCGTGCGCGGCTGGCTGCCCCAGTGGTCGCGGAACGCGTCGTTGCGGGCCAGGCGCGTGGCGTCGTCCAGGGCCTCGGACCACGGTACGAGGCGCAACGGCGCCTCCAGCCCGACGGCGGGTGCCGGAACGCTCAGGTCGCGCAGCAGGTTCGCGTAGTACCGGACGGGCTCGAACCCGCCGGTGCGCAGCAGGTCGCGCCGTTCGGCGGGGTCGCTGTCCTCGATGTGCGCGGAGATCCGAGCGGGCAGGACGTCCAGCCGCGGGTCGGTGCCCAGCGCGGCGAGTGCCTGCCGCGCGCGTCCAGTGGCCCAGATCAGCAGCTCGGTGCCGATGCCCCGGCCCCGGTGCGTGGGGTGCACGCCGCCGGACACGGAGACGCGCAGGCGCGTGGCGCCCTCGCTGGGGAAACGCTCGACCTGGGCGTACGCGCGCAGGACACCGTCGGCGTCGGTGCCCACCAGGGTGTCGGCGGCGGCGGCGAACACGGGGGCGTCGAAGCTCTCGGCGATCTCGTCGGGCGGGGTGAACCAGTCGCGCCCGTCGGCCTCCTGGATCGTGCGCAGGAGGACCGCCAGGGCGGGGACGTCGTCGCGGACCCAGGGGCGCCAGCTGAGGCCCCCCGCGGTAGGGACCTGCGGGGTCGCGGGCGCCGCGGCGCGCTCCGCGATCGGCGCGGGGGCGGGCTCGGGTGCTACCGGGTGGAGGGGCGCGGGCGTGGACATACGGCAACGCTAGGTGACCGCCCCCGGCGTCGGCCACGGGATTTTGCGGGTGAGCGGCGGCTCGGAGGCTGCTCGTGGGAGGTTCAGGCTGGTGGGCTCGCGAGTTCGGTACATTGCCCGGCTCCATTCAGCGAGTTCGGTCGGATGGGATGAGATCGGTCAATCGTTGGACCGATCTCAGCCCATCCGACCGAACTCAGCGAGCGACGCCCAGCAACAGCGTGCCGGGCGTCAGAGTCAAGCGCTCCGGACGAACATCTCAATGTCTTCCAGGGCATCCTCCGCGTAACTGCGGGTCTCCTTCTGCCCCATCAGCTGCTCGAGCAAGGGACGTACCACGGAGAGATCCGAACGCCCATGAATGCGCGCCACGTGCCCGAGGCTCGTGGCTGCAATCGCTCGAACTCCGGCGTCTTCGTGCTGGAGAAGCGCGACGAATCGGTCTTGGAGCCATTCCCAGTCGTCGACGTTCAGAGCGGCGGCGACCATAGCGGACTGCAGGCCCGACGCGTCGTCCCGCTCGATCGCGGCCATGAGCTCGTCGCGACCACCCGTGCCCGGGTCCCGGTACTCCAGCGTCACTTGATCTTTCCCTTCGTGCTGAAGCGTGCGAATTCCAGGGGCACTTCTTCCTTCGTAGCCCACCGCGTCTTCCCCGGTGTCATGTGCACATCCGGCGCGACTTCCCAGTCCGGCGCCTTGGCGTAGGTCGCTTCGGTCGACGGGACATCGTCCGGATGGAGCCAGATGCAGAAGCGTGCCCACCCCGGGGAAATCGACGTTCACGTCGCGAGCGTAACCGCCCACCAGCTCGTTGAGTGCTGGTTATTTGCGGGATCACGGGCCCGAAACCAACAAATACCCAGCACTCAACGAGCCGTCAGTGGACCGAGAAGCCGCCGTCCACGAACAGCGAGTGGCCCGTGACGTAGCCAGACGCACCGCTCGCGAGGAAGACGGCGGCACCCGCGAAGTCCTCGGGCACGCCGTTGCGGCCGACCGTGGTGCGGGCCGCGAGCGCCGCTACCTTCTCGGCGTCGTCCTGGAGCCGCTGGTTCAGGGGCGTGAGCACGAACCCGGGCACGAGCGTGTTGGCGGTGACGCCGCGCGACGACCAGGCCTCGGACTGGGAGCGCGCGAGGGACTCGAGGCCGCCCTTGGAGACGCCGTAGACCCCGCTGTCGACGAACGACCGGTGCGCCTGCTGGGAGGAGATGTGGATGAGCCGCCCGAACCCGCGCTCCGCCATGCCGGGGGCGAACCGCTGCCCGAGCAGGAAGGGCGCCTCGAGGTTGACGGTCATGGTGACGTCCCAGGTCTCCTGGTCCACCTGACCCAGGTGCGGCCGCAGGTTGATGCCCGCGCTGTTGACGATGATGTCAGGCTCTCCGGCGGCCGCGGCGATGCCGTCGCCGGCAGCGTGGATGCCGTCTCGGGTGGAGAGGTCGGCAACCACGGGTTCGACGGCGCAGCCGCGCTCCCGCAGGCCGGCGGCGACCTCGGCAAGCCGGTCGGCACCACGGGCGACGATCACTGTGTGCGCGCCGGCCTGTGCCAGCGCCTCGGTGATGCCACGTCCGATGCCGGAGCTGCCGCCGGTCACGACGGCCGTTCGGCCCTCCAGGGAGAACAGTGCAGCGAGGTAGTCGCGCGTCGTCATGCCCGGACGGTACCCGAGCCCTCGACACGGGCCCTCACGACTCGAGCAGCACGCGCACCCGGGTCGCGACCACCGGGACGTTGTCCGCGAGGATCTCCCAGATGATCTCGAAGTCCACGACGCCGTAGCCGTGCGCCACGAAGTTGCGGGTGTCCTTGAGGTTGCGCAGCTCCAGGCCCGGGTGTGCCTCGACGAATCCAGGCGCCTTGCGGTCGAGCCGCGCCACCACCTCACCGAGCCGGACGAGCAGGTCCTCACCGGCGTACCTCAAGAACTCGTCCTGGTCGTAGGCCGACTTTCCGCGGTCCACCAGCCGGGCGACCGCGTCGGTCTGCGGCAGGAGGTCGTTCAGCAACCGGGTCGCGCGCGGGTCGCCGACCAACTTATCACTGATAACTTACGGTGCGACCGCCCGCTGCTGCCCGCACGTCGGGCACCCGCCGCGCCGTCGTCGGGCGCGACGTACGCTGCCGGGGTGACCGCTCTTCCCGCACTCGCCGAACGCTCCGCCGCCCTGCTGGAGGCCATGCGCACCCGCGTGGTCGTGGCCGACGGCGCCATGGGCACCATGATCCAGGCGGCGAACCCGACCCTCGAGGACTATCAGAACCTGGAGGGGTGCAACGAGATCCTCACGGTCTCGCGCCCGGACATCATCGCGGGGGTGCACGACGCGTTCCTCGAGGTCGGGGTGGACGCGATCGAGTCGAACACGTTCGGCGCGAACTGGTCGAACCTGTCGGACTACGGCATCGACGATCGCATCCGCGAGCTGGCCCGCGAGGGCGCACGGATCGCCCGCGAGCGCGCCGACGCGCACGCGACGCCGGAGAGGCCGCGCTGGGTGCTGGGCTCCATGGGCCCGGGCACCAAGCTGCCCTCACTCGGCCACACCACGTACGCGCACCTGCGGGACACGTTCGCGGAGCAGGCCGCTGGTCTGATCGAGGGCGGCGCGGACGCGCTGCTGGTCGAGACCAGCCAGGACCTGCTGCAGGCCAAGGCCGCGGTGACGGGTTGCCGGCAGGCGATGGCCGACCTCGGGCAGCGGGTGGCGATCATCGTCTCCGTGACCGTGGAGACCACCGGGACCATGCTGATGGGCTCGGAGATCGGTGCGGCGCTGGTGGCGCTGCAGGCGATGGGCATCGACGCGATCGGCATGAACTGCGCCACGGGCCCTGAGCAGATGAGCGAGCACCTGCGGCACCTGTCGCAGCACGCCGAGATCCCGGTGACCTGCATGCCCAATGCGGGCCTGCCGGTCCTGGGCAAGGACGGCGCCTCCTACCCGCTGACACCGCAGGAGCTGGCCGCGGCGCACACGCAGTTCGCGCGCGAGTTCGGGCTGGGCCTGGTGGGCGGTTGCTGCGGTACGACGCCGGAGCACATGCGCCTGGTCGTCGAGGCCGTCGGCGGGACGCCCGTGGGTGTGCGCGAGCCGGTGCGTGAGAACGCCGTCGCCTCCCTGTACTCCGCGACCGACCTGCGTCAGGAGACGAGCTTCCTCGCGATCGGCGAGCGCACCAACGCGAACGGTTCCAAAGCGTTCCGCGAGGCGCTGCTGGAGAGCCGCTGGGACGACATCGTCGACATCGCCCGTGCGCAGACCCGCGACGGCGCGCACCTGCTGGACGTGTGCGTCGACTACGTGGGGCGCGACGGCGTCGAGGACGTGCGCGCGGTGGTCTCGCGGCTGGCGTCCGCCTCCACGCTCCCCCTGGTCATCGACTCCACGGAGCCCGCGGTGATCCGCGCGGGCCTGGAGCTGCTGGGCGGGCGCGGCGTGGTCAACTCGGTCAACTTCGAGGACGGCGAGGGGCCGACGTCGCGGTTCAGGCGCATCATGCCTGCGGTCATGGAGCACGGCGCCGCCGTCGTCGCGCTGACGATCGACGAGGAGGGGCAGGCGCGGACGGCCGACCACAAGGTCGCGATCGCGTCCCGCCTGATCGACACCCTGGTGGGCGAGTGGGGCATGCGCGTGGACGACATCATCGTCGACGCCCTGACGTTCCCCATCGCCACGGGGCAGGAGGAGACGCGGCGCGACGCGATCGAGACCATCGAGGCGATCCGCGAGATCACGCGCAAGTACCCCGGCGTACACACGACTCTTGGTGTGTCCAACGTGTCCTTCGGGCTCAACCCGGCGGCGCGTGCCGTGCTGAACTCGGTGTTCCTGCACGAGGCGACGTCGGCGGGCCTGGACTCGGCGATCGTGCACGCGGCGAAGATCCTGCCGCTGGCCTCGATCCCGGACGAGCAGCGGCAGACGGCGCTGGACCTGGTGTGGGACAAGCGCGAGTGGGACGACGACGGCAACCTCACGTACGACCCCCTCTCCAAGCTGCTCGACCTGTTCGAGGGGGTCGACGCGGGAGCGATCCGGAATGCTCGGGCCGCGGAGCTCTTGGCCTTGCCCGTGGGCGAGCGGCTCGCGCGCCGCATCATCGACGGTGCGCGCAAGGGCCTGGAGCCGGACCTCGAGGAGGCGCTCGGCAGCGGGATGAAGGCGCTCGACATCGTCAACGACCACCTGCTGGAGGGCATGAAGGTGGTGGGCGAGCTGTTCGGCAAGGGCGAGATGCAGCTGCCGTTCGTGCTGCAGTCGGCGGAGGTGATGAAGGCCGCCGTCGCGCTGCTGGAGCCGCACATGGAACGCGTCTCCGGGGAGCAGACGAAGGGGACCATCGTGCTGGCGACCGTGCGCGGCGACGTGCACGACATCGGCAAGAACCTCGTGGACATCATCCTGACGAACAACGGCTACAAGGTGGTCAACATCGGCATCAAGCAGCCGGTGAGCGCCATGATCGACGCCGCGCTGGAGCACGACGCCGACGTGATCGGCATGTCGGGGCTGCTGGTGAAGTCGACGGTGGTGATGAAGGAGAACCTGGCGGAGCTGGTCTCCCGCGGCCACGAGAAGAAGTGGCCGGTGCTGCTGGGCGGCGCTGCCCTGACACGGACCTACGTCGAGGACGACCTGGCTGGCCAGTTCCCCGGCGTGGTGCGGTACGCGAAGGACGCGTTCGAGGGGCTGCGGCTGATGGAGCCGCTGGTCCGTGTCGCCCGGGGGGCGTCCCCCGACGACGTCGGGCTGCCGGCGCTGCGGAAGCGGCGGCACTCGGTGGTCAAGGTGACCGAGACTCCGGTGGAGTCGCTCCCGGCGCGGTCCGACGTCGCATCCGACAACCCGGTGCCGGAGCCGCCGTTCTGGGGGACGCGGATCGTCAAGGGCGTGCAGCTCTCGGAGTACGCGGCGTTCCTGGACGAGCGGGCCACGTTCATGGGGCAGTGGGGGCTGAAGCCTGGGCGGTCCTCGGACGGTGCTTCCTACGAGGAGCTCGTCGAGACCGAGGGACGGCCGCGGCTCGCGGAGTGGATGGACCGGATCCTGACCGACCAGATCATGGACCCGACGGTCGTGTACGGGTACTTCCCGGTGTGGTCGGAGGGCGACTCCGTGGTGGTGGCACACCATGACGGACCCGATGGTGGGTCCGGCGGGCCCGTGGGGAGCGAGCGGCTGCGGTTCACCTTCCCGCGGCAGCGGCGGGACCGGCACCTGTGCCTTGCCGATTTCGTCCGCCCGCGCGAATGGGTCGAGGAGACCGGGCGATTCGACGTGCTGCCGGTGCAGCTCGTGACCGTCGGGGACACGGTCTCGTCGCACACCGCGAAGCTGTTCGAGGCGAACAAGTACCGCGAGTACATGGAGCTGCACGGGCTCTCGGTGCAGCTCACCGAGGCGCTCGCCGAGTTCTGGCATGCGCGCGTGCGGTCGGAGCTCGGGTTCGGCTCCGAGGACCCCTCGGGGGTGGAGGGGATGTTCAAGCTGGAGTACCGGGGGGCGCGGATGTCGCTGGGGTATCCGGCGTGTCCCGAGATGGAGGACCGGCACAAGGTGGTGGAGCTGCTGCGGCCGGAGCGGGTGGGGGTGACGCTGTCGGATGAGCTGCAGCTGCATCCGGAGCAGTCGACGGATGCGTTCGTGTTCCACCACCCGGAGGCTAAGTACTTCTCGGTGTGACTTCTCGGGTGCAGGCCGTCCGACCAGGTCAGACAAGTTCTGGCTGGTCAGAGCCCCGGACGGATCACCGGGACTCCCGTATCCAGACGTCGCTGGACGTACCGCAGCGTACCGATCCGTGCCATAAACGTGCCACGATCGCGCGCTTCGGGGTCGAGCCGCAGAACGTGGCACGGTTCAGGGCCGTGACCAGCGCAGACACCTGGCGGCGTGGCACGAATTGGGTACTGCGCGGACCGTGTCGGTGACCAGCACTCCGCCCGCGTTCCCGACTGCTCCCACGTTGCGGACATCGACTCTGGGACGCGGGTAGAACCCGGTAGGCTTCGTCACCTGAGAGGTGCTCCTGATTCTGGACTGATACGACCTTCGACAAGCCGTATTATCCCACGTCAGGGGCACCTTTCGCTGTCACCAACCAGCCCGCGGACACCTCACCGATGAAAGCCCGAGGCTACGGCGTGTCTCCCGTATGACGTGACCAGATGGCAGGCAGACAGAATCGTCGCAGCGCAGTGCGCGATGGCGAGCTTGTCGTAGCGGGTAGCTAGTCCGCGCCATTGCTATGTCAGGGCGAGGGAGCGTTCCACGACGTTGCGCTGCTCGTAGAGCTCGGTGTCCGGGGCTGGTGGTCGCCCGCCGGCCGAGCCCTTGCTTTGTCGGGCGGCTACCGAGTCCTTCTTCTCGGGGATCGCGGTCTTCATGTGCCCCGGCCACGGAGGTGCTTGCGGATCGGGCCGGTCGCGTAGGCCCAGTCGGCGAGCACGGCCGCGGGAGGGGTGCGCGGTCGGCCTGGCCCGTGCGTGGGACCCGAAGGTCGGCCAAGACCTGGACCATCATCGCCCCGTCGTTACGTTGCCCCCCGCTGACCACCGCGGCCAGTGGTCGCCCATGCGCCTGTCGGATGCGTGGTCACCACGAATGCGAGCAAACTGGACACGCAGCTTCAATAGCGAGCGGAGCGAAACTGGGGTGAGAGGCAGCGCGCGTATGCCTGGCCCCGCGTGTCGCCTCGCGTCGCGTCGCGGGCCTCCCCTGCAAGGCGCTCCGCCGCCGTGCTGGGCGCGGCGAACCGACACCGCTCCCGGACTGTGCACTACCGGATGGCCGATGGGATGTGGGCAGTTGTGGGACCTGCTCGGGCTGGTCGGGCTGGCCCTGTGGCGCGCAGCGACCCGCCGACAGTGCTCGGCGGCTTCAGCGCGGCAGGTCCTTGGCAGTTGCCCTCCAGCCCTCCCGCGCGCTGGGATAGCGCGGGACCCAGCCCGAGGCCGCCCGGAACCTGGCGTTGCTCGCGCGGACCGACCGCGTCAGAGACGTCAGGCGACCACCGAGCACGCGGCCCAGCCGTCCGGGCCCGCGCACCCACGGCGTGCGGCCTGCGGCGCCGGCGAGAGCGTCGGCGAAGTCCCGCTTGGTCAACGGCTGATCGTCGACGACGTTGTACACGCCCCCGGGGACCTGCACGGCGGCGGCCACGGCCGCACCGGCGTCTGCCACGTGGACCGCGGACTGGTACCCGCCCGGAGCCCCCAGGGTGAGGACCACGCGGCGGCGGGCCAGAGCTAGCATCTGCTCGCTGTGCGCAGCCCCTGGTCCGTAGAACCAGCCGAAGCGCAACACCACCCCCTCCCCTCCCGCCTCGACGAAGCGAGCGATGTTGACCTCGGCGGCGTGGTTGCCCTCGGCCATCGGGAAGCGGTCGGTCGGGGCGTGCTCGTCCAGCCATGCCGCGCCTCCGTCGGCGTAGAGCATGCACACCGACTCCTGCAGCACTCGACCAACATCGGCAGCCAGTGCGGCGTCGACGACAGCGGCTGAGCCCTCGACGCGAACCTCCTGGTTCGCTTCCCACGCTCGCGCACTGGCGAACCTCGCCATCGGCGGGATGGCCGTGGCCAGGTTGACGACGGCGTCACAACCCGCGAAAGCATCGGTCAGTGCTGAGCGGTCGAACAGTGACACCTCGACCGGAGTCGCCTGCTGTGCACGTAGGGCGGCCGCGCTCGCCGGTGTGCGAGCAAGGGCCGCGACCCTGTGCCCCGCCATCACCAAGGCGGGGACCGCCCAACTGCCGACCGCGCCCGTGCCGCCGATGACGAACACACGCATGGCGCTCGTCGCCCGTGCAGACGGCGTCGGGTGTCGCTCACTCATCGGACAGGAGCTCGGCCTCACCGGTCCTGGACAGATACACGACGGCGTCAAATCCATCGACCAGGGAGTCGAGCCGCATCGAGTAGTCCGCGTCCTGAGCCTCGTCGTAGGCAGCGCCGATCAGCCGCATCCGGGCCGGCTCGTGCAACCAGTCGGTGACCGGGGGCGGCGCCGACGTCGTCAGGTCGAGCAGGAACGCCTCCGTGCCGGCCCGGTGCAGGATGTGGTCGAGCGTGTCCTCTCCCGGAGCGGGGACGTCATACACGGCCGGTTGACCGGTCTCCCATCCTTGGAGTACCCGAGCGGACCCGAAGACGGCGGCGATCGGGACGTAGTGCTCGCCGTAGGTTTCCCGGAGATGGTGACCGGCCGGAACGAGCTGGGCGCCCATCTCGGTCGGCGGGAAGTTGTAGTCCACTCGTGAGGCTGCGGCGACATGCACGTTCGCCGCCCAGTAGATCGCCGGTGACCGGGTCTGCTCCTGCCACCCGCGCAAAGTGTCCGCCATGACCCGGTCCCGGAAGTCGGGGTCTCTGCCGGTGTAGTTGAGGTAGAAACCCAGTACCGCTGCGGCATGGCGTTCCATGTCGGCCCTCTCAGCGGTCTCGGCCTCGGTGCGGGGCTGCGGCAGCTCAGCGACAAGATCGCGCACCGCGCGCGCGTGCTCGACCAGGCCCTCCTGGTCGGGGTGTTCGAAGAGCCAGCCGATCTGTTCCCCGGGTGATCCGCGAAGAGCGATCGCGTCCAGGTGCGCAGCAAGCTCGTCCACCCGGCCGGGGGCGACCGCGGAGGCGTAGCGGGTCAGCTCGTCGAAGCTGAGCTGCCGCAGCTGGGTCACGTCAGTGCCGAGGAACCGGACGGGATCCTCGGGATGGCCCTGGTTGAAGTCCCGCATCCATTCGACGAAGCCGAGCATCTGCTCGCTGCGCCACGCGGCGACCATGGACCCGACCAACTCTCTCGGATTACCGACACCCTCCGTGATGTACCGGTCGATCGCGACACCGCTGCCGTAGTCCTCCTCGAACGCGATGGTGCGGTAGCCGTGCTCCTCGACCAGGTATCGGGCGAGACGTTGCCGCACGACGAACTGGTCCCCGAGGCCGTGCGCGGACTCCCCGAGCCCCACGACCGTGGCGTCGGCGACCAGCTCGTCCACCGCCGCTAGGCCTGCGGTATCGGTCAGCGGCGTCTCCGTATCGTTGGGTCCGACGGTCGCCACCGGGGTCGTGGTCTCCCGCACCCACTGGAGTACGACGTCCTGCCGCGATACATCACGTGCCGTGCCACAGCCGGCAAGGGCCATCGCGAGACTTCCGGCCACAGCCAGCATGGCCACACGCCTGAAGCCTCGGCGAGGGGCGGTGCGGGTGGTGCGTGTGCGCTCTGGTGAGAGTGTTGACGTGTTCATGCCTTCGAGCCTGCCCACCCGCCGTCGTCCGGTCGTCGTTGTGCCGACGTAGATCGAGGTACGTTCCGAGACGTAAGCGCGCACCCGACGCCGTCCCGGGACCGGGCCGTCCGCCCACACCATCCTCAGCGCGTCCGTGCCCTCCTGGGCCCCGGCGAGCAGGCACCGGCGGCCCTGGCAGGGAACCGACCTGGCACGGCACACTCTGCCGTGCGCCCGATGTGGCAGAGATCAGGCGCCGTCACGGAGTGTGTAGAGCATGACCCAGTGGTCTCGTTCCGGGTCGTGCAGGAACTCGAGGTCGAAGCTGACCCGAATGCCCTGCCCGCCTCGCCGCTCAGGCCCTCGTCGGCCGACCCCATAATTGCACGGGGCGATGGCCCCAGAGTTGGCGGATCGAGCACTCATAGACGCTCGTGTCCGACTACCGCGGTCAAAAGATCGCGAGCGGGTTGACCGGCACGCCTGTAGCACCCCGAAGCCGCAGAGGCGCGATGCTGAGGAGGAACGTGAATCGGTTCTGGCTGGCACAGACCGAAGACAGTTCTTCGACCTCGGCCAGGTCGATCAGCGGCATCCCCATTCGGGCCAGCCCGACCTGGTGCAGCGGCATCGCGATCTGCTCGTCGACCGGTGGATGAGCATCGCCGATGTCGCCGGCGTAGAGCGCCACGTCATGATCGCGCATCCAGGTCAAGGCGTCGACGGTCATGCCCGGCATCTGCTCCCCCATGTTGCGCGCGGTCGACCAGCCACCCCGCACCACGAGCGCGTCACCGGGCTCGACCTGTACTCCATTTCGACGCGCGGCCGCCGCAAGGTCCGCGCCGGTGACGGGGTGCGCCTTTGGCAACCGGCCCTCCGGGCTCAAATCAAGCAGAACGCCCCGAGTGACCACGCCGTCGGCAAAAGCGGTCGTGGAGCCATGACGGATACCACTCGGCGTTACAGTTTCGGCGAGCGGTCGACCGGGGTAGACGTGCCCGTCGATGGGCACGTGCACAACCGCGTCGAGGTGTGTCAGACCAGCATGATGCGGTGCCAGAATCAGCACCTCGGCCATTGCCATCGGCGGAGTGCCTGTGTAGAGCATCGCCTGCTGCACGGGGGGTGACGCCGGTGTCGGCGGCGCGAACGGGCCGCCCATCATCGATGCGGGATCAACAGGCATCGCCAGCGACACCGAGCGTCCTGTCCGAACCTGCTCCGCGGCTCGAGCACGAACACTGTCAGTGATCAGATTCAGAGTACCGAGTTCGTCGTCGACGCCCCAGCGCCCCCAGTTACTCGGCAAGTCGGCGATGTCGAAGTCTCGAGACACCATAGGAACCTCACATCGTTAACTATGTTGACGGTCTAGGTTATAGTCGTGCAACTGGAGGAGGTGCGCAAGTGGGGTCCTTGTCAAATGAGCGCACGACTGCTGAACTGCTTCGCGACGCGTTCCGTTGGTTCGCCGACGGCGTTGAGGTGCGCAGCGCTGAGGCCGACGAACCATCGTTGAGCCCTGGCGCATCGATGGTCATGTCGTACCTCGACGATGAGCCGATCAGTCCCAGCGCCCTCGCCCGACGAATGCAGGTCAGCCGGCAGCGCGTTCACGTCGTGATCCGTGAGCTCATCGCCGCGGGGATGGTCCAGCTCAACCAAGACCCACGATCTGCGCGCGACAAGCTCATTCAGGCGACGCCCGCTGGTCGCCGCCGTCGGCTACGCGTTCTCGACGCACTGAGCGCCCGGGAGCAGAACGCCGCACGCACGCTCGGCGACGCCGACCTCGTTCAGTTGCGCGCACTCCTGGCACGCCTGGTCGAGTCCGGTGGAGGAGATACCCCTCTTGCTGTCAAGCGGCGGACCTTGTCGTAATCTGGTCGAGCGCTGCGGTGTCGAGGTGGCCAAGGCGTCTGTCCGCACTGCGGCTGCGAGGCGTGTCCTCACCGAACAGCCCAAGAGCGTCGTTGCCCACGGTCGCCATACTGCATGGGCACCAACCGCATCACTACCACCACGTGGTTCACTGCGAAACTCCGGTTCGCGAGCCACGTGCTGAAACAGCAGCCGGAAGCCGTCGGGATCGGCTGCCACGGCGGCGAGGTGTCAGCAATGTCGAAAACAGACAGACCTCGACCACGGCACTTCCGTGACGTGCCAGCGACACCATGTTCAACGCCGGCGTCCACGACCGGTCCTCATCCATCCATCCGGCGTTCGATCGAGGTTGGTCCTTCCGGCGCCCTTCCCGCGAGCTGGTCGACCTTGTCCAGCCGGGCCAGCCAGAGCTCTCGGACCAGCCGGATGCCAGGCTTGGCGGCGAAGAAAAGTGAGCCGAGCAAGAAGCAGACCGTGGCTGCCAGCTTTGTCTGCTCGGAGAAGAACAGGATGCTGCCGACGATGAAGAGGAATGCGGCGAGGAAGTCGGCGATCGTATGCAGGATCTCGAACATGGCGTAGCGGCGAGCTTGCTGCGACGTGATCTTGCGGGCCCGAGGGTCGAAAATTCGCACCACACCTCCCAGCTTGATCGGTCGTACCCAGGTCATCAGCAGCGCAACGCACGAACGCACGATCTACGGCGAGGGCGCCGACCGCGCCGATGTCCGGGTCGGCACGGCGTGGGTCGTCGGGGGCGATGGCCAGCCAGCCGTCGCCGGCGAGCCGGTCGGCGACAGTCCGGGCGTGGTCCTGCAGTCCCCAGATCTCGTGGATGACGACGACGCCGCTGACGGTGCCGGTCGGTGTGGCCAGGTAGGCCTCGGCGGTGCCGCCGTCGAGGTGGCAAGGGTCACGGTGGTGCTGTTCACGTGGATTCCTGCTCAGTGTTGGTTGAGTCGGCGGGCTGCGGTGGCGATGTGGTCGGCATCGATGCCCGCCCAGGCGAGCAGTTCCGTGCTCGTTCCGGATCCGGGGATGCCATCGACGGCGAGGTGCTCGAGGTGCAGACCAGTGATGCCGGCACCGACCAGGGCGGTGGTGGTGGCGGCTCCCAGACCACCTTCGCGGTGGTGGTCCTCGGCGACGACGATCCGGCCGCCGGTGGCGTTCACGGCCGCAACGAGGGTGGCGGTGTCGATGGGCTTGATCGAGTAGGTGTCGATGACGCGGGCGTTGATGCCTTCGTCAGCGAGCGTGTCGGCGGCGCGCAGTGCCTCATGGAGGGTGACGCCGGCACCAACGAGGGTGACCGTGTCGTCGTCGGTGGAGCGCAGCATCTTGGACCCGCCGACCGGGAACGTCTCATCGGGCCCGTACAGCACGGGATAGGCGCCACGGGTGGTGCGCATGTAGACCACGCCCGGGGTGTCGGCCATCGCCTGGACGAGGGCGACGGTCGAGGTGGCGTCCGAGGGGTACAGCACCGTGGAGCCGTGGGTGGCGGCGATCATCGCGAGGTCCTCAAGAGCCATCTGCGAGGGCCCGTCGGCACCGATCTCGACGCCGGCGTGCGAACCGACCAACCGCAGGTCGGCCCCGGAGATCGGGGCCATACGGACAAAGTCGTGCGCGCGGGTCAGGAATGCTGCGAATGTCGAGGCGAACGCGGTGTACCCGCGCACGGACAGGCCCGTGGCGGCGGCTACCATCTGCTGCTCGGCTATGTACATCTCGAAGAACCGATCGGGCAGCTCGTGGGCGAACTGGTCGGCGTGCGTGGAGTTGGACACCTCGGCGTCCAGGGCCACCACGCGGGGGTCGGCGCGGCCGAGCGCGACCAGGCCGTCGCCGTAGGCCTTGCGGGTGGCGACCTTCGCGCCCTGGTCGTAGGTCGGCAGCTGCACCGCGGAGGGGGCAAGGTCCGGGCCGGTCACGTTCGGGGCCTGCGGGCCGCGCACCTGCAGGTGCCGCTCCCCGCCCAGCTCGGCGATGGCCTGCTCGGCCAGGTCGGCAGGCAGTGGCTTGCCGTGCCACTCGGGACTGTCCTCGATCGTCGTGAACCCCTTGCCCTTGACCGTGCGGGCGAGAATCACCACCGGCCGGTCCAGGTCGGTCGCGGTGGCGGCGGTCATCGCCTCGTCGATCGCGGCCAGGTCGTGCCCGTCGACCACGATCGCCCGGGCGCCGAACGCCTCGACCCGCGCCGCGTAGGCGTCCATGTCCCAGCCCAGCTCAGTCGCGCCACGCTGCCCGAGCCGGTTGACGTCGACCATCGTGATCAGGTTGGTCAGGCCGTACGTGGACGCCTTGTCCAGCGCCTCCCAGATCGAGCCCTCCGTGAGCTCGCTGTCCCCGCACAGGACCCACACCCGGTAGGGCGCGTTCTCCAGGCGCTTGGCGGCCAGGGCGACGCCGACGCCGTCGGGCAAGCCCTGTCCGAGCGATCCGGTGGCCACGTCGACCCAGGGCAGCACCGGGGTGGGGTGGCCCTGCAGACGGTGCCCGAACCGGCGGTACCCGGTCATCAGCTCCTCGTCGAAGATCACACCGACCGCCTTGTACACCGAGTACAGCAGTGGGGAGGCGTGGCCCTTGGAAAAGATCAAGTGGTCGTTGCCGGTCGCTGCCGGCTCGTCCCAGTCGTAACGCAGGTGACGCGTCACCAGCACTGCCAGCAAGTCCGCGGCGGACATGCTCGAGCTCGGATGGCCCGAGCCAGCTGACGCCGACGATCGCACCGAGTCCACCCGCAGCTGCGCCGCGACCTCTTCGGTCACATCGAGCCCGATCGGGTCCTGGATCACTGCATCGCTCATCATCTGCTCCTTGCTCTCCTCGTTCGGACCTGGCTCGTGAGGTCGTGTTCAGTGTCCGGCCGCGACCTGCTCCAGCGCTGTGGCGAGCACGCGAATGTCAACGCCGTCCAACCGATTGAACAGTTGGCGGCGCACGCTCGCCACGTGAAACCGGCGAGGCACTTTCCAGGCGGTCAGACCATCCGGGGCCGGGGCAGCCGGAGTCGAGCGAGCATCGGTCGGACCCTGTTCACGGGCCATGAGCCCGTCGTCCGCCAGGCGCTTGACGCCCGGCCCATGGCCGACGGAGGCTGCTGCACGAGCCCTACAAGGTCGCTCAGCCCTATGGTCGTCGGCATCGTGGACCAGTACGTTCCGGTGGTCGTCGGCATCGTGGCCCCCGTTCGATGAGTCACTCACCAGCGAGCAGACCGCATGCGGGCGCGGCACGGCGGGCGTTCCACGCGTGTTGCGAGCATGATCATGGCGGGACTGCCCAAGAAACGCTCGAACCTCGTCGTTGATGGACCAAACCTCGAAGGCCATAGGGCTCTGGTCAGCGTAGACAGTCTCGGGCCGGGGCGTCATGCGGGTCCCGGATCTTGCGACGGTGCTCCGGCGGGTAGCCCCTTCCGGCATTGCTTTCCTGATGTCAGGTGCGAATTTTTGCTTTCGGTGACCCGTGCGCTGGCGTCTCCTGGCAGGTGGCCGCACGGTCCTCGGAAGAAGCCGTTCTTTCCTGACGCGGGCGTCCCCCGGGGAAGGGGCAGCACTCGACCTCGCTGTAACGGAAGCTGATGACCGTGGTGTATATCTGTCGCACTGTTCCTGGTGTTTGGCTGTTCATCGCGCCCATGGCAGCTTTCGTGGTGCTCTCTTGTGCGGTCTACCGGCATCAAGGTGCGTGCCCGCCCTACCTCGGCCCGTCGGCCGAGCGGGTGCGCTTCCTCGCCGCCGACGTCACCGACGCGGAGTCGATCAGGCAGGCGATGGACGAGGCGCGCCCGGACGCCGTCGTGCACGGCGCGACCGTGACCCACGACGCCCGGAGCGAGCTCGAGCACCCAGGACGGCCCCGTCCGGGCGGTCCAGGTCGATCGCAGTGACTCGTGCGTCCGGCTCGGTCTCGAGGATCCTCGCCGTGAGGACGCTCATGACGAAGCCGCTCGCACCGGTGACGACGTAGTCCATCGGGGTCTCCTCAGTAGTCGTGGTGAGCTGGGCCGGCCGCTGCGGTGGCGCTGGAGCGCCATCTCGCGCACCGCGTCGGCGACCGTCAGGACTCCCGGTAGGCCGAGCTCTGCGGCGAGGACCGCGGCCTGCGGCGGGCGGATGCTGGTCCCCTCCAGCACCTCACACTGGGAGAAGACGTCGGCGGGCGTCCCGTCGGCCAGGACGGTGCCCTCGCGCATGGCGATGACGCGGGTGGCGTACTCGGCGACGAGAGCCATGTCGTGCGAGATGATCACGACCGTGCGGCCCACCAAATTGCGCCGGAGCAAGCCCACCGCTACGCCATGTTCGAGGTGCTGCATACGATCGCTGACTTTCTCGCCGCGTTGCTCTTCGTCGTCGGCAGCATCCTGTTCTTCTCCGAGAAGACGAAACTGGCAGCCACGGTCTGCTTCCTGATCGGCTCGCTCTTCTTTGCCGCCAAGCCCAGTATCCGGCTCGTGCGGGAGTATTGGCTGACGCGCCTCGACAAGGTCTACCAGCTCGCGGACAAGGCACCGGAAGGACCGAACTCGGTCGATCGCCGCATAGACGGATGAGGACGGCCCTGTTGCGCTGCGGGTTGCGAGCCAGGGCGGGCCTGCGATGGTGGGAATTGGTCCAGAGACGGGGCCACCCAGACCTGTCGGACAGTTGCCTGACGGCCGAGCTGGCGGGCCAACACCTGGAGGATGGATCATGGCAACGGGAGAAACCGGATTCGATGACGTCACGTTCGACCTCATCTCTGTGCAGTACCACTCGCTCAAGGCGGGCCACGACTACGGGCAGTACGTACGCGATGCTCGCAACGCTGGCGTTGAGGAGATCGCGCGGTTCTTCGAGCAGGTGATGGCAGAGGATTCGGAACGTGCCCAACAGTGCCATCGTTTTCTTGCTGAACTCACGGCACGAGGGACTTCCGCGACGTCGCCCCAGGGCACGAGCGACCGGTAGCCGCAACTGGCCACCTGCCAAGCGAGAGGGAGAATGCTTTCCGACCCTGGCAAGGACACCCGGTGGTGCGAGTAGGCGGCGTGTCTGAGGCGCCCGGGGTTTTTCGGACAGTTGGCCCCAAGATATAATTCTTGGGATTAACTGAAGGGAATACCCCGTTGGCTGCAAATAAATATTCTC